>CAYXZE010000408.1:0-2508 GCA_964469395.1 uncultured Luteolibacter sp. | reverse complement strand
ACCCGTGCCGGTGAGGGCCAGCGTTCCGCCCGTGATCATCGTCGCGCCGGTGTAAGTATTCGTGCCGGTGAGCACCCAAGTATTTCCACCGCTTTTGGTGAGATTGGTTTTACCGTCGCCGCTGGGATCGACGATCACGCTGGCGAGGGAGTTGAGCGTGGCGGCGTTGGTGGCGCCGGTGAGGGTGAGCGTGCGATCCGTGTCGCCCGCCGTCGTAGCGAGCGAACCGGTGTTGGTGAAGGTCAGGGCGGTGTTGTCCGTCGATGAGGCGTCAATCGTCGCGCCGTTGACGCCGATGGTGAAAAGCCGGTCGGTGTTGCCGTTGCTGGTGGTGCCGGAGAATTTCAGCGAGCCGCCATTGATGACGAGATTGGTAGCGACATTCGAGGATTGGCCGATGCTGCTGGAGTTGGAGCCGCCGCCATTGGCCAGTTTCTTCACTTCCAAGGTGCCTCCATTGATCGCCGTGATGCCGGTGTAGGTGCTGGCGAGGTTGGAGAGGGTCAGCGTGCCGTCGCCGACCTTGGTCAAACTGAGTGCTGCCGCATTAGGGTTCGCCGTGTTGTTGGTGCCGGAGCTGCCGTTGCCGAGAATCGTGCCGTCGAATTGAGACGAACCACCATCCGTGCCGATGGTCAGGGTGGATGCGATGCTGTGGGTGGTACCCACGCGACCGGTGCCGGTCAGCTTGTCGATTTTGGCGGCATTGACGCCCGCACCGCGCAGATCGAAGAGACCGTCAGCTTCGACATTGACGGTCATCAGACTGCCGTCCTTGCCAATGAGGCCGCTCGCGAAGGCCGAGCCGAAGGTTCCTTCCTGAATATCCACCAAACCCGCAAAATGCTGCATCGCCGCCGCCGCCCGGTATTGAACCCAGCCCTCGCCGGTTTTCACAATGGTGCCGGTGCCGGTGATGTTGCCGCCGTTGAAATTCATCGTATCGACAGTGGCATTCGTCGAGTTCAGCTCCAGAGTGGTGCCGGAATTCACGGTGATGGCGCTGACGAAGGTGTTTCCTACATTGGAAAGAGCGAGAGTGCCGTCGTTGATGATGGTGGCGCCAGCATAGGTTTTGCCGATGCCGCTGAGCGTCAGCTTACCGTCGCCGACCTTGGTGATTGCCAGCGTCGAGGTGCTCTGTGCCATTCCACCCGAGAAAGTGGTGTCGCCACCCAGCGCGCCAATGGTCGCCGTCACCGTGCCGCCTGACCCGGAACTCTGCGTTCTGAAGTTGCCGCCGCCGCTGAGGGAGCCGAAGTTGAGACCATAGGTGCCTGTGGCGAAGACTATCTCACCATCGCTGCCAGATCCCGTAATAAACGCCGCATTCGCACTGCCCAAACTGGTCGCAGTAAAAAAATTGAGGCCGCTGTTGAAGGTCATCGTCCCGCTAAAACCGCTGAGGGAGCCTGAAAAGGTCCTGAGTCCGGTGCTGGTGTCGCGGATGAAGGCTCCGCTACCCGAGATGGCTCCGAAGGTCTGCGCAGCAGTGCTAGAATAACGGAAAGTCGCGTCCTCGGCAATGGAGATCGCCGTCGAGGAACTGATACTACCGGCACCAGTGAGGACCAGTTCGCCGGCATTCACCGTGGTGGTGCCGGTGTAGGTGTTCGCACCGGTGAGCGTGAGGGCGCCGCCACCGGCCTTGACGAGCTTCACTGATCCTGATCCGTTGCTGATGATTCCCTCAATCAGCCAATCCCCGGCTCCTTCGAACTGCAAGGTCGGAGCGAATGTCCCCCCGGGCAAGATTTCAACCCTTTTGCCCATCTTGGCCGGGTTGGCGGTAGAATTATTCTGGAAAACCGAGGTGCCGTTCCCTTGAATGGCAAGGAGGATCAGCCCATTGGGCGCGTCCTCTTTCGTGCCCATGGAGAACGCCCCGGATCCGTTCTCAATCACAATGCCCGTGCCGTTGGTGAGGCGGAAGACCAAATTACCTGCTGCTATATTGTTGATCGACAGATCCCCAGTTTGGGTGGACTTCACCAAAATCCCGCCGATGCCGCTCGGGGTGCCGGAACCACCGGTTGCCACATCGAAAGTCAAAGCACTCTGACTGCCGGTGCCGTCGAAGACGGCGCGTTCGCCCGGGGTGTTGGGCACATCCGCCGCGGTCCAGTTGCCTGCGGTGTTCCAATCCGCGTTGCTGTCGCTGCTCCAGATTCTGTCCTGGGCATGGGCTGAAGAAGTGACGCAGACTACCGCGAGGAAGCGAGGAAGCGAGGAAGCGAGGAAGCGAGGAAGCGAGGAAGCGAGGAAGCGATTGAGGATATTGGGTTTCATGAAGTGGGGGAGATGAATCTTGGGAGTTTAGGGGGTAGGTGCGCCGGGGGAACCCTCGAACGCGTCAATGCATGAAGATTGGCGGCTACTATGAACAATTTTCAGGATGTGTCGATCTCTTTTTGTGCTTTTCGTTTTCGATTTTGTGCTGTCCGGAAAAGGCGGAAGACGACAAGACAGAAGACGCAAGACAAGATGAAGAAAGAGGCAGAATCATTA
>CAYXZE010000407.1:0-2510 GCA_964469395.1 uncultured Luteolibacter sp. | reverse complement strand
CGGCGCGGATTTCCGGCGCGGAGTCGGTGGCCAGCTTGCGGGCGTAGGGCGCGCTGTCGATCGCGCCATCAGTGCGGCGGATCGCGCGGAAGGCGGTTAGACGGTTGGCGGCGTCGTTGTCGGCGATCAGCGAATCGAGCTTGGCCCGGCCTCTTTCCCCCAAATAAGGCAGCAGCCAGATCGCGCGCGAGGCGATGTAAGGATTGGAATCCTCAAGCACTTCCGCCACGGCATCATAGGCGTCCGGACCGGCGGACTTGAGTTTCCGAAAACCGAGGAAACGGACATTGACCGCTGGAGACTTGAGGGCGGTGACGGCGCCTTCCAGCGTATTCACATCCATCCCGGGCATGGCGGACTTGAAGCCCCTAGGGGCGATCCGATAGATGATACCGGACGCCGCCTCATCCCGGGTATCATGTCCGCCCACGCGCGGATCGGTCCAGTCCGCGACGTATAGCGCGCCATCCGGCCCGACACAGACATCGGACGGACGGAAGTTGAACTTGAAGCTCGTTTTCCGCAGGTTCTTTTTCACGCCGCCGGTGAAGTCGGCGCCATCGAATTGTTTCTCCGGGTTTGTTGTTAGGAAATCGGAACGCTCCAATTTGAAGCCCGCGCCATTGAGGGCGGGCTGATAGCTGAAGATGACATTGCGCGCCGCTTCACAGGATAACAGCGTGCCGACGAATTTCTCGCCCAGCGCTCCGTTTTCATAAAAAGCGATTCCCGTCGGCGAGCCGCCGCCATAGACATCGCCCGCAGGCATGCTGCCGGGGTTTTCCTGCCGCCAATGCGCCGTCGGCACATCCTGGCCCGGCCTCCGGTCAGCGTTCCAGGTGCGGGTGCCGTCATTGGAAAAGAAGCCGGCATTGCCGTGCTCAAGCACATGGCTGGTCCGGCACGCCGGCGGATCGTCGTTGTCGTTCTGGAAGACAAATCCCTTCGAGTTGATCGCCTGCTCGTAGGAGTTCCGATAATTGTGGCCGACGATTTCCGCGTGGGTCGCGTCGGGGTTCATCCGCACGGTGGCTCCTCCGACATAGACGAAGCCGTCATCGCTCGCCTTGCCCGAGATCGACTTGGTGTCCAGCGGCCACTCGCCGCCGCCGCTTTTGAAATAATAGCTGCCGATTCTGAAGGTTTTCCCGGACCGGTCCGTGAACAGCGAGCAAGTGTTCCCGTGATTGAAATACCACTTCCCATCAGGCCCGGCCGTGACGGAATGCAATGAGTGATCGTGATTTCTGCCGTTGAATCCGGTGAGCAATACTTCGCGCGTATCCCCGGAGGCGGGATCGAATTTCAAATCCCGGTTGACGTCGGTGAGCTTCAGCAAATGCGGTGGTTGGGAAACGATGACCACATTGTCGAACACCGCGATGCCGAGCGGAGAAACCAGTTCCGGATCCTGCCAGAACACCCGCGATTCATCCGATTTTCCGTCCCCATCGCGATCTTCCAGAATGACGATCCGGTCGCCACCCGGCTGCCGCCCCGACTTGCCGCGGTAATTGACGCCTTCCGTCACCCAAATCCGCCCGTGATGGTCGATGTCCATATTGGTCGGATTATACAAAGCGGGCGACGCCGCCCAGACCGTGAGCTCCAAACCCTCGGGAAGGACAAAAGCTTCGAGCTCGATCCGCGGCGGATCCTGTCCGGGCGACCAGGCGTGCGCGGTGGATATTGTCGCCAAAGTCAGAATTCGGGGAATGAATTTCATGAGGTTGCGTGCTTCAGGCCGGAGTCATACTGTGCATTTCCTCACGAGCTATCAACGAAAGCGAATCACCTTCTTTGACAAGGCGAGGCCCTCTGGCTATCCAAGCGCATGCGATCGCTGATCAAACACGTTCTCAAGCGCAGTGAACCCGCCGATGACCTCCACGTCGCCGGCTGGGTCAGAACCCGCCGGGACTCGAAGGCTTTTTCCTTTCTCGAACTCAACGACGGCACCTGCCTCGGCAATCTTCAGATCGTCGCGGATGCGGGAATTCCGGGCTATGAAGCCATTGCCAAAATGTCCACCGGCGCCTCGGTCGAGGTGCGGGGAAAATTGATCCCATCCCCCGCCGCCGGACAGGACTGGGAAATGCAGGCGGGTTCGCTGAAATTGTTAGGCGAGGCGCCGGAAGACTATCCGCTGCAGAAAAAGGGCCACGGCCCGGAATTTCTGCGCTCCATCGCCCACCTCCGCCCGCGCACCAATCTTTACGGCGCGGTTTTCCGCATGCGCAGCCGCATGGCCTACGCCGTGCACAGGTTTTTCCAAGAACGCGACTTCATCTACGTCCACACGCCGATCATCACCGCCAGCGATTGCGAGGGAGCCGGTGAAATGTTCCGGGTCACGACGCTGCCGGATGACAGGGCTTCCAAAGACTCGGAGGACTTCTTCGGCAAGCGGGCGTTCCTCACCGTCAGCGGCCAGCTTGAGGGAGAAACCTTCGCCTGCGCGCTTTCTAACATCTATACCTTCGGCCCTACTTTCCGCGCGGAAAACTCCA
>CAYXZE010000406.1:2090-2517 GCA_964469395.1 uncultured Luteolibacter sp. | reverse complement strand
TCATTGACGAAGATCAACGACAAGGCGAACCGATCCTTCCGGAAAGCGGGTTGACGCACCTCCATCGGGCAAGATGCCCAACCTCATCGAAGATCGCCTTTCGTCACTTCTGGCCGAGTGGATCGACACCAACCGACCCGAGGAATTTCCTGATTCAGCAGCACTGCCAGTCCACGTCGCCCGCCGCGATGAAATCCGCACCCGTCCGTGCGTGGTGCTCAATCCATCCGAAGCCAAACCGATCCCGGCCATGCCACACACCGCCCGCGTGAAACTCGACGTGCATCTATTTTCCCAAGTGGATGACACACCCGCCGAAACGCACGCCGAGTGGGCGGGCAAGCTGGCGGTATTGCTCGGCGGCAAGTCGGCGATCCAGGCGGCTTTGGATTCGGAAACCTTCGTTCTCCATGACCTGCTAGATCGC
>CAYXZE010000406.1:0-2080 GCA_964469395.1 uncultured Luteolibacter sp. | reverse complement strand
GGCGTCACACCGCCGGTTGACACGCCGCACGCGGTCAAATGGCCGCGACTTTCCTTGGCACTACCGGCAACTGGGGCATTCCCCAGGACGAAGCTGGCATCATCATCACCGACCTTTCGTTCGACTATTCCAACCAGGAGAAGGTCGTTCTGGACAAGGGCGGTGAAATCATCGGCCTCGCCCTCTATCAGGAGAAGGCCGAGATCAAGCTCTCCGGGCTGGTGAAGAAAACCGGACCGTTCACCGGCAAGATCGGCGCGGCCCTCGCGCTCACCAACGCGGTTCCTGCCCACATGCAGGCCAGCGGCGGCACGACGATCATCAAACAGATCAGCCGCGCCCTCAACAACGAGGACTTCGAGAAAATCGACATCACCGCCACCAACTATCCGCTGGTCGTTGCCGGTGGCGGCGGCGCGTGAACCAACCTCTTTCCAGCCTGAGATACCGATATGAACGCCATCACCCACATTTCATCCACCGCCACCAGCAACACCTGTCTCGCCGCCGCCTTGACGGCAGTTGGGATTCCGCTCGCCGAGAAACCTTTCGTCCGCGTCGTCGGCGATGGCATCCGGGGCGAGCGCACCGTCTGGTTCTTCGAACCGCAGAGCGGGGACAATCGTTTCCAGACCAAGGAACTCATCGAAGCGTGGAACGATGATTCCTGGCACCTCGCCAACCCGGAGCATCCGTTCGCCTACATCAAATGCGCCCTGCTCAACCGCGAGCGTCTGGTGGACAAGGTGAAACAGGACGTGCCTCTCGCCTGCGTGAAACGCCGGGGGAAAATCGCCTTCATCCCGCTCGATGCTTCGCCGCGCACCGAAGACATGTTCCTCCGCTACCTCTGAGATCCCATGAACGACATCGACCGCCAGAATCATCTATCAACCGCATTCCACGAAGCGGAAACCATCGTCGCAGGTCATGCCATGCGGCCCCTGTCCCTCGCCAGCTACGACGTGCTTCTGCGCACCGGCAACCCGCTGGTGAAAGGCGAGATGCCCAAGGACGGAACCCCCGAGTTCACCTCCGCCATCATGGGCTTCGTCTTCACCCATTGCGCCCCTTGGCCGGAAGTGGTGCGTGCGTCGTTCAACGACCAGGGATTCCGCGAATCCGCCTTGATCTTCTGCGGTGGACTCACCCCGGCAGACTTCCAGACCGCGTTCAAACGCCTCGAAGAGCAGAGCCGGGAACTGGAGGCGGCACAGGTCGAAACCATGGGGGACATCGGTGGAAAAAAGCACCTCCCTGCGACGAACCAGGTTTCCTAGCCGCCCAAGTGTTCGCCATCGCCGCCGACACGGGCTGGTCCGAAGAGCGGATTCTGTTCATGCCGCTGGCGAGGTTGGCGCAATACCAGCACTGCCTTTTGCGGCGGAATGGCGTGCGGACGAATTGGAGTTGCGCCGGTAATAGTCAATTCCCTCTTCGGGAGCAGTTGGAGACGCTGCGGATCCAATGGGAAAGCGAATTGCCTCCGAATTAAGCAAGTATTCAACCACGCACCCAAAAAAGCAACTGAGGTCGAAAAACCGTTGAACTTGGCAAAACATCCCAGGCATGTTCAGCTCGTCTCCAAGGATGAGCCACGAGCACAAAACAGAAATCCAGGAAACCAATATATTCCGACAGACCGTGTCAGAATCCGACATCGACTGGCTTTTTTGTGTTGAATTGAACACTCAGATGGATTTCCAGAAGTGGGTGGCGGCCAGGCTTTTTCCTGAGTTGGGTGAATTTGACCACATTCAGGCATGGAGATCGGTCAGCAATGCGGTTGGTGAGTCAGATATTTTGTGGCTTGTTGAATCAGCGAAGTTAGGTCGCGTCATTGGTTTGATCGAAAACAAGATCGATGCCATTGCCCAACCTGAACAGTATCTTCGTTATGTCAGACGCGGAGATGATTACGTCGAGACGGGTTTGTGCCGACAGGTGTCCATCGCGTTGTTAGCACCTGCAAAATTTCGATCCAAGGACTCACACGCATATCCGATCCAGATCTCATACGAATCGATCGCGGCATGGCATGAGGAAAGGACAGATAAAAGGTCACAATACTACGCATCAA
>CAYXZE010000405.1:0-2517 GCA_964469395.1 uncultured Luteolibacter sp. | reverse complement strand
ACGCGGTGCTTGGCGACGATCGCGAGCTCGGCACCGAGGGCGTCGGCGTAGGCGCGGGCCATTTTCACGCCGCCGACGTCGGGTGAGACGACGGTGAGGTTGGAGCTGTCCGGGTGGCGCTGGCGGAGATAGCTGATGAGAACGGATTTCGCGTAGAGATGGTCCACGGGAATGTCGAAGAAACCCTGAATCTGCGGGGCATGCAGGTCCATGGTGAGGACGCGGTTGACGCCGGCGGAGGTGAGCAGGTTCGCGACGAGCTTGGCGGTGATCGGCACGCGCGGCTGGTCTTTGCGGTCCTGGCGGGCGTAGCCGAAAAACGGCATGACAGCGGTGATCCGCTCGGCACTGGCGCGGCGGGCGGCATCCACCATGATGAGCAGCTCCATGAGGTTGTGGTTGGTCGGCGGACAGCTCGGCTGGATGATGAAGACATCGGCACCGCGGACGTTTTCGTTGATTTTCACCTCGGTTTCGCCGTCGGGGAAGGCGGAGACATGCACGTCGGCAAGCGGCTGGCCGAGGTTTTCTGCGATGCGCTCGGCAAGCGCGCGGTGAGCGGTTCCACTGATGATTTTCATGGGCAAAAAAGGGCAGGACAAGGGATGCCGGGCGGATCATTGACAGCGGACGGGCCGTCGGCAATACTTTGCTCGTAATTCGTCCAACCGATCCTTCATTGATGCCAATCACTCAATCCGAGCCCGACTCAGGCACCCGGCAAACTTCCGGGGCAGGAGCCTCGAAGCTGGCGTTTTGGTTGCCGTTGCTGCTTTCGGTGGTCGTCGTGATTTGGTTTTACGGGTTCCAGGGATTGCAACGCGGGCCTTCCGCCATGAAGTGGATTTACAGTGCCTGGAACGGTGAGAATGATTACGAGCACGGGCTGCTGTTTCCGTTCGTGATCGCGGGGTTGATCATTTACCGGTTCAAGGATCTCAAGGCCGCTGTCGGCGGGATGGACTTTCGGGGACTGCTGGTGGTGTGCGCGGGCGTGCTTTTCTATGCGGCGGCATACCGGACGCTGCAACCGCGCATCGCGATGGCGGGCTTGCCGGTGATTTTGTGGGGCTCCGCCTGGTATTTGTGGGGATGCCGGGTGGCGAAGATGCTGGCGTTTCCGCTGTTCTTTTTCTGGCTGGCCATTCCCCTGCCGGGCTTCCAACAGGCGACCACGCATTTGCAGTTGCTGGCGACCTCACTGGCCCATCACGGTTCCGGGATTTTCGGCGTGGAAACGTATGTGGAGGGCACCAAGGTGCTGCCGCTGAAAGGAGACTGGAAGCCGCTGGACATTGCCGCGGGCTGCAGCGGGATCCGCTCGCTAATGGCCTTGCTGATGATTTCCGCAGCCTGGGCCTACATCGCGAAAATGGCGCTGTGGAAAAAGGCGTTGCTGTTTTTCGCGGCGTTTCCACTGGCGATCCTCGGCAACGCGCTGCGGGTCATCTCCATTTTCGTCATCGCCGAGTATGGGGACGCGGACTGGGCCGCCACCACCTGGCATGACTGGTCGGGCCTGCTGCTGTTCTATCCGTTTTCACTGCTGCTGTTGCTGGCGATTCACTCCGTTCTCGAAGGCGGCCTGCCGTGGAGGCAGGCCAAGCGGCGGGAACTCCGGCGGGTGATCGTCAGCCGTTCGAATGAAGCCACCCCCCTGATCCAAGACTCATGAATTTCAAAGTCTGGCTATTGCCCATGGTGCTGGGAGGCACGCTGAGCGCGGTTTATTTCCTGCCAAAGGTCGGAGACATCGCGCAATCGGCGGTGGAAATGGAGCTGGCGGGTTCGTCGGGAAAATGGGTTTTGCAAAGCCAGCCGGCGAGCGAGGCGGAGATCAAAACGTTGTCTCCGGACACCCGGTTTTCCAAAGCGATCTGTTACAGCGCCCGCCCCGGTGAATTCAACGAATCGGGAAAACCCGTCCCGGATGTGATCCAGCTTTCGATCGTTCTCTCCGGAGCGGATCTCAACAACTCCATTCACCGGCCGGAACGCTGCATGCCGGCCCAGGGCCACAACATCATGGCCTCCGGCGATCAGGCACTCACGCTGCCGGACGGTCGCGAATTTGACGCGAAGCGCCTCGTTTCAATCCAATCCATGAGGGACGCCCGGGTGACGGATCGCGAGGTGTATTTGAAATACAACTGCCTGACGTATTACTTCTTCGTCGGCCATAACCGGGTGACCAACGACCATTTGGGGCGCACGGTCATCGACATGAAGGACCGGTTGGTGCACGGCATGGACCAACGCTGGGCCTATGTCTGCGCTTCCATCTGGTATGGAAAAGTGCCGTGGCTTGAAAAGGAGATCACCGAGGCGGAGGCGGATGCCAAACTGCGGGAGTTCCTAACGGAATTTTCCGAGAATCAGATCAATTGGGATCAGATTGCCAGGTAGCGCCCTCTCGCCGAGAGGGCATGCCAATGAAATGAGAAAGAATCGGTCCGGGAAACGCCTTTCAGTCACCTTCCCGGCCAAGCTTTCGCTCCCCATTGGCCTGCGCTTTCA
>CAYXZE010000404.1:1383-2522 GCA_964469395.1 uncultured Luteolibacter sp. | reverse complement strand
CCATGAACTTCCTCTCCAAACTCCTCCGCTACGGCTCCATCGCCCTCGCCGTGTTAGGCGTGGCGGGCATCGTCATCATTTCCCGCACCCAGGCGGAAAAACAAATGGCCCCGCCCGGTGATCCGCCGGTCATGCCGCCGCAAAAACCCTTTGCCCAAGCCGTCGCCGCCACCGGCATTCTCGAAGCATTGAGCGAAAACATCGCCCTCGGAGTCCCCCTCCCCGGCCTCGTCACGGAAGTCCTCGTCAAGGTGAACGACACCGTGAAAAAGGATCAGCCGCTCCTAAAACTCGACGACCGCGACCTCCGCGCCGAACAACTCACCACCCGCGCCGAGCAGGAAATCGCCCGCGCCCAGATCACCGTGAGCCAGGCCCAGCTCGCCAAACTGGAATCCCAGCTCACCCGCATCAGCTCCGTATCGGACAGCCGCGCCGTCAGTCGCGAGGATCTGGAAAACCGCAAACAGGACGTGGCCGTCGCCCGGGCGCAACTCACCGCCGCGCGGGCCCAGCTCGCCGCAGCGGAAATCTCCTTGCAGCGCATCGCCCTGCTCATCGAGCGCCTCACCGTCCGCGCCCCGCGCGATGGAGCCATCATCCAGCTCAACGTCCGCGCCGGCGAATATGCCGCCACCTCGCCCAAATCCCCCGCCATGATCCTTGGCGAAATCGGCAAACTCCAGATCCGCGCCGACATCGACGAACAGAACGCCACCCGCATCCGCGAAGGCCAGAAAGCCTACGGTTATTTGAAAGGCGATCCCGCCGTCACCTTCCCGCTGGAATTCATCCGCATCGAACCCTACGTCATCCCCAAGGTCTCGCTAACAGGTTCCAGCACCGAGCGCGTGGACACCCGCGTCCTGCAAGTCATCTACTCCCTCGCCCGCCCCGCCGACCCGCCGCTTTACGTCGGCCAGCAGGTGGATGTATTCATCGAAGCACCCGATCGCCACCCGAAACCATGAACTCACCAATCCGCATGTGGATTCTCACGCGAGAAAACGCTCGCAGCCCAAGGAACGGCGGAATCCGTCCGCCGTGCCCATGGAAAGCCGATGAAGTGAGCAAGCCGCTTTTCATGGTCCTCTCATGGACCGGGCGATCGGATATCGCCCCTCCTTGTTTTTTCAGAC
>CAYXZE010000404.1:0-1283 GCA_964469395.1 uncultured Luteolibacter sp. | reverse complement strand
CTCGCCGCCGCCAAGGCCCGCATGGACACCGCCCGCGCACTCGTCGGCGTGGACCGCGCCAAGCTCTTCCCCACCCTCGACCTATCAGGCTCCGCCGGACTCAACCGCAATTCCCTGGACGCCACCACCGGCAACCTGCCGCCCGGAGTTGAAATCAACCTCGAAAGCCAGCGCTACCGCAGCACCTTCGATCTCGCCTACGATCCCGATCTCTGGGGCCGCAACAAGCGCCAGCTCGAAGCCTCCACCGCTCAGGCCGCCGCCAGCGAGGCGTTGCTGGACTCACAGCGCCTCGGCATCGCCACCGAGGTCGCCCGCCAGTATTTCCTCCTCCGCGGCCTCGATGCCCAGGAAGCCGTCGTCCAAGACACCTTGAAAAGCCGCGGCGACGCGCTCGACATCCAGCAATCCAAAGCCGACGCCGGCCTGATCGACGGCCTCGCCTCCAGCCGCGCCCGCACCGAGCTAGAGCTCGCCAACAACGACCTCGCCAGCGTCCAGCGCCAGCGCGGCGCGGCCGAGCACGCGCTCGCCGTGCTCTGCGGCACGCGCCCCGCAGACTTCGCCGTCTCCAAACGCGCGGCCACCAGCGCGCCGCCCGCCATCCGCGCCGGGCTTCCGGCGGAAGTCCTCAACCGCCGCCCGGACGTCCGCGCCGCCGAGCAGGAACTCCGCGCCGCAAACGCCCGCATCGGCGTGGCGGAAGCCGCGTTCTATCCGAACTTCAGCCTCACCGCCACCGGCGGCTTCGAGTCGCTGGACGTGAAACGTTTCCTCGACTGGGAAAACCGCGTGCTCGCGCTGGGAGCCGGCGTCGTCGCCCCGCTCATCGACGGCGGCACCAACCAGGCCAACTATCAGGCCGCCCGCGGCCGTTACGACGAGGCGCTCGCCAAATACCGCCAGACCCTGCTCGTCGCCCTCCGCGAAGTGGAGGACGCCCTCGTCGATCTCAAAGGCCTCGCCCGCTCCCGCACCGCGCTCGAGCGCGCCCTCGCCAGCTCCCGCGACACCAAGCAACTCTCGCAGGAACGCTTCGACAAGGGCCTCACCAGTTACCTCGAAGTCGTCGATGCCGACCGCACCGTCCTCCAAACCCGCCTCGCCCTCAGCCAGTTAGACGCCCAGCAGCGCATCACCCTCGCCGCCCTCGCCAAGGCGTTAGGCGGAGGATGGAGTGGAAAATAGGAGCATCGCGGAAATCTGACGGGACTACGCCACACCCTCTTCATACACACTCTCCCCGCTCTCCGGATATTTCTCCAGCACGTGTTGGAACAGCA
>CAYXZE010000403.1:0-2555 GCA_964469395.1 uncultured Luteolibacter sp. | reverse complement strand
TCAAACGTAGTGCAGTTCGACCGCTTTCGCTTCGATGGCCGCTTCATTGTCGAGAAGCTCCTGGATCGGATCCCAGCGGCCGGAAAGCAGGGCCTCGCGGGCGGAGTCCGGCATGGTCACCGGGATGTCGAGACCGCCTGACGTGCGGACGCGCAGGGCTTGCACGTCGATGGTCACTTCCGTGGCCGGGTCCGCTTCCACCGCGTCGCGAAGCGTGACGATGTCCGCCGCACTCGCCATCACGCACGGCATCGCCAGCGTGGTGGAGTTGCCATAGAAAATTTCCGCGAACGACTCGGCGATGATGCCGTTGAAGCCGTATTTACGCAGCGATTGCGGCGCGTGCTCGCGCGAGGAACCGCAGCCGAAGTTGACACCGGCGATGAGGATCGAGGCTTGGGCGAAGCGCGGATCGTTGAGCGGGTGTTGGGTCTTGTTGCCGTGCTCGTCGAAGCGCACGTCGTAAAACGCGAACTCGCCGAGCCCGTCGAAGGTGACACATTTCATGAACCGCGCCGGGATGATGCGGTCGGTATCGATATCCGCGCCGGGGATAAAAACAGCGCGGCCGGTGACGGAAGGAACGGGGTCGAGGGCCATGGTGAGGTAAATGCTGGAAACTGAAATGGTTGAAAATTAGCCGTCTTCGCGGTATCGGAGATACCATGGACGCTCCACGTCGTCAGGGAACGAGGCGGTTTGGTAGAAGGCGGACACCGGAATAGTTAGATCGATGGATTCAAGGTGAACGAGCGAATCGAGCATCGTGTAATGATGCCTTTTCCAGCGGTCCGAGCGGCGGACGATGAAGATTTCCGGCCAGTCCTGCTCGATGTAGACGATTTCCTCGACGCTGGGCATCCGCTTGTAGTTGGCGAGTTTGTCGCCGCGGTCATTGCGTGAGGTGGAAGGGGAAAGAACTTCGATGATGAGCTTCGGCCGCCGGACCACATGGGAGTCGTCATCGGCGGTCTCGCAGGTGACGAAGACATCGGGATAATAATAGGCCTCCGTTAGATCGTCGGCGAGTTCCACTTTGACGGCCTCGATGAATACCCGGCAAGGACCTCCCCTCAGATGATTTTTGAGCAATCCAAAGATATCGCCGCAAATCTCGTTATGCCGGAGACTCGCGCCGGACATCGCGTAAATCCGGCCATCCACGAATTCATGGCGGACCTCCGACGAGCGCTCTCCTTCGAGATACTCGGCGGCGGTGACCGGCAATTTTTTCGCGGAACTGCTCATGACTCTGCCCAGTTAAGCAACCGCAGCCGCGGCTTCCAACTCGAAAACCTCGCGGGCGTCGGCGATGCTGCCTTGGATCGCGGCCGCGGCGACCATCACGGGAGACATCAGGATGGTGCGACCGGTGGACGAACCCTGGCGGCCTTTGAAATTGCGGTTCGAGGATGACGCGCAGAGCTGATCGCCGATCAGTTTGTCCGGGTTCATCGCGAGGCACATCGAGCAACCCGCGCCGCGCCATTCGAAGCCGGCGGCGCGGAAGATTTCCGGCAGGCCTTCCTGTTCGCACTGGATGGCGACGATTTGCGAACCGGGAACGACGAGCGCCTGCACGCCGGGAGCGACGTGGTGGCCCTGGATGTATTTCGCCACCTCGCGGAAATCGGAAATCCGGCCGTTGGTGCAGGAACCGATGAAGGCGACGTCGATTTTCACGCCCTTGATCGGGGTGCCGGCGTCGAGCTTCATGTAAGCGAGCGCTTCCTCGATGGAGGCTTTTTCCAACGGCGTGGATGCGGTGGCCGGGTCGGGAATGTTTTCGGAAATGGAAATGCCGTGGTCCGGGGAAATGCCCCAGGTGACGGTCGGCGCGATGTCGGCGGCGTTGATCCTGACGATGTCGTCATACACGGCGTCCGCATCCGAGGCGAACGACAGCCAGCGGGCGGCGGTGGCGTCGAAATCGCTCATGTCCACGTAGGGACGGCCGCTCAGATAGGCCACGGTCTTGGCGTCCGGATTGACATAACCGCAGCGGGCTCCGCCTTCGATGGACATGTTGCAAACGGTCATCCGCTCTTCCATCGACATGCGGTCGAAAACATCGCCGGCGTATTCGTAGGCGTAACCGATGCCGCCATTCGCCCCGAGGAGGCGGATGATGTGGAGGATGACATCCTTGGCGTAAACACCGGGAGCGAGGTCGCCGTTCACCTCGATGCGGCGGACTTTCATTTCCTGAAGCGCGATGGTCTGGGTGGCGAGAACGTCGCGGACCTGACTGGTGCCGATGCCGAATGCGATCGCGCCGAACGCGCCGTGGGTCGCGGTGTGCGAGTCGCCGCAGGCGATGGTGGTGCCGGGCTGGGTGATCCCCTGCTCGGGTCCGACGACGTGGACGATGCCTTGTTTGCCGGAGGCGAGGTCGAAATAAGTGACGCCGAAGTCGTCGGCATTTTGCCGCAGGGCCTGCATCATTTCCGCGGCGAGCGGGTCCCGGGGAGCGTCCTGGTTTATCGTCGGCACGATGTGATCGACCGTGGCGAAGGTGCGCTGCGGGAATTTCACCTTGAGTCCGAGATCGCGGA
>CAYXZE010000402.1:0-2571 GCA_964469395.1 uncultured Luteolibacter sp. | reverse complement strand
GGGTGCCATCGCCAATGGCGAGTTCACCGACATCGGCGAGGATGCGGGATTCGCCCGGAATGAGAAGTTGGCCGTCGAGAGTGACGGAGGTATCGGACTCTAGCAGTTCGATGCCGGTCGCCATCGCCTCCAAGGTGGCGGTGGCTTTGGCGGCTTCACTGTCGAGTTTCCGTAAGGCTGCTAGATCCTTTGCGGTTAGGGCCGGGAGTTTGGTGAGGTCGGCTTGTATCCCGCTGAGTTGGAGGCGGACGGCGTCTGCTTCCATTGACCGGGCGGCGAGGCGCTGATGGGTTTCGGATTTTTCCAAGGCTCCAAGGATCGCTATGGATAGATCGTGATGGAGCCTCGCTTGGCGCACAGCGTCGGTGGCCTGGCGGTGTGCGAGTTCAGCGGCTTGGTTGGCTGTGCGGGCGGTTTCCTCTTCGGTCGTGAGGGTCGTTTGTTTTTCCTCGGCGGGCACGAGTGCGGTGCTGGCTGAGGTCACTTGTTGATGAAGCTCTCGAATTTTCGTGTCGTCCTTGGAGATTTGCTCGCGAGTCGTGGTTGCGGTATTGAAGGTGCGAAGCTGGGTTTCCTCCTGACGACGGAGGTCTGTGACCTGGGTGAGTTTCGTCTCGGCAGTGGTGCGCTGTTCGCGTAGGCCGGGGAGCACGGAAACGGCTTCGGCGATTTCCTTTTCGGCACGGGCGTGGTTGTTGATTGCTTGATCGAGGCGGGCGGCGGTTTCCTGGGCGCGTTGGAGATCTTCCTCGGCTTTGGTTAGCTGGAGTCTGGCCAGCTCGGGCTTAGAACCTGCCTTGGGTTTCCCGGATCCGGTGAAAAGCTCGTCGTATGCGGCGGCGATGCGCTCGCGGACGCGCTGGTCGGTTGCCGATTGCATGACGGCGGCGATGCCATCTTTTTGAAGCCGTTGGACGAGCGTGTCCTTGTGGATGGACGCGTGGCCGGCCGGATCCTCGCCAGAGCTGCCTTGCCAGACCCAGAGGTGGGACCAGGTCGAGGCGAGTTGATTGGCGTTGGCACGACCGCCTGATTCGGTTTTCAGGATTTCGGAAAGCTTGGCGTCGGCTTCCTCGTTCTTGAACGCGGTCATGCCTGCTCCTGTTAGCCGGGTGCTGCCTTTGGTTCCGGCAAAACGCTTTTCGAGGTCCCATGTCACGCCGCCGGCTTCGAAGCGCAGTGAAACTTCCGGTTCGCCGTGATGGATGGCGGAAACCATTTCCTTCTGAATGCCGCCGCCGGTTTTGGCGCGGAGGAAAAGCGCGCGGTGGATCGCTTCGGCGAAGGTGCTCTTGCCGGATTCGTTAGGGCCGCCAATCAGGTTGCGCGAGGGATCGAAGGAAACAGTGAGTTCCTTGTGGATCCGATAGTTTCGAAGGGTGACGGAAAGAAGACGCATCGGGGGGAGATTAAGCTAGGCAGGCGGAGTGGAGTTCGCGGAGGGCAAGCCGGGCGATGGCGGAATCCTCGTCATCGCCGTCGATCTGAGAGACGAGTTGGCTCGCGACCGTGGCGATGAGGGGATCGTCGGCCCGCCGGGTGAGGGCGGAGATTTCCTCCTCGGTGGGGGCGATCGTCACCCGGCGATCCAATTTCAGGCGCAGCAGCCGGGATTCCCAGGATTCGAGGATTTTTTCCAATCGTCCGGAGGCTTCGATGCCGAGTGAGCCATCGAGCGAGAGCAGAAGCAAATGCTCGTCGCCGCGCTGGCCGATGGTTTCGTCCATTTGCGAGGCGAAGAGGTCGAGGCTGGCGTCATCGGAGAAACGAAACGCCAGTTCCTTCCAAAGAAACCGGCTGCTGGGAATTTTCTCCACCACCGGAATCCGGCCGCGGGAAACGGTGACCTTGAGCAGGTTTCCCGGATCGTTTCCTTCGCCTTTCGGAAAACGGTCGATTTCCGGAGTGCCGCTATACCATGCCTTCGGGCCGACCTGTTTGGTGCCATGCCAATCGCCGAGCGCGATGTAGTCGAGTTGCTCTAACGGGAGACGGGAGAGATCGATCCAGTTCGCCACCGTGGAACTACCATCTTCGTCCTCCTGCGAGGAACCGAACCCCTGGATGGTGCCGTGCGCCAGCACGATCCGCGGCAGATCGGGTGGCAAGGTGGCCTCGTCCAGTGCCGCGCGAATCCACGCGGTGGGGTCGCCCGTTTCATGGCGACGCAGCAAGGGCGCGGGGAAAATGACGGCGTTTTCCAAAATGACCGGCTCGGGCGTAAGCAGCACCCGGAGATTTGGCGCGAGTTGTTGCTGCTCGCGTTTGAAAAACTCCTGCTCCCAAATGCTTCCCGGTCCCGCGTGATCGTGGTTTCCCGGGATCACCAGCACCGGGATTTGCAACGAACCGATGGCCGAGCACGCGGCGGAAACGGTGGCCTTCGTGGCTTGGGACGAATCGAAAACATCACCCGCCACCAAAACAAACGATGCGCCGGATTTCTCCACCTCGGCCTTCAACCGCCGCACCGCATGAAGACGCTCCTGTTGGATGGAATGCCGCTTGGACTCCTCGCCTACCGAGGCAAACGGCTTGCCAAGTTGCCAATCGGCGGTGTGAAGAAAGACA
>CAYXZE010000401.1:0-2603 GCA_964469395.1 uncultured Luteolibacter sp. | reverse complement strand
CGCGCTGGGCGGCTTCCAGCGGCGTGCGGGACAGCAGTTCCGCCATGCCGAGCACGCCGTTCATGGGCGTGCGGATCTCGTGGCTCATGGTCGCCAGGAAGGCGCTCTTGGCACGGCTGGCTTCCTGCGCGGCGTCCAGGGCCACCTTGAGTTCCTCGGTGCGTGCGGCGACGAGTTCCTCCAAGTGGTCGCGGTGCCGACGCAGTTCCTCTTCGGCGAGTTTGCGCTCGGTGATGTCGTTGAAGATGGCAAGTGCCAGATCGCCGAAGCGCGCGCCGACGATTTCGGTCGTCACGATGCGCCCGTCCTTGCAGGTAATGTCGTATTCACCCCGGTGGATTTCACCGTCGGGGCCGGTCGCGCCCGAGGCGTTCCACCGGTCGATCATCTCCTTGCGGTAATCGGGGTCGGGATACGCGAGCTGGAACCATTTTTCAGCCGTGTCGATCTCCTCCGCCGCGTAGCCGAAAAGAACGAGGGCCTTGCGGTTCCAAAACTCGATGACACCGGCGCTGTTCGCCCACGAGATGGGCAGCGGCGAGGTGTCGAGCACGGTGCGGAGCTTCTCCTCGCTGGCGCGCGTCCGCGCGAAGGATGTCTGGAGCTGGTCTCCCATGTGGTTGAAGGCGTCCGCCAGAGTGTTGACTTCCGTCAATCGGCTGGCCGACACGCGCTGGGTCAGATCGCCCTGCGCCAGCACATCGGCGGAATGAGCGAGTCGGCGTAACGGATGAGTCAAGGTGCCCGCAAGCAACATGGCCACGACCATGGCCAGCACCAAAGCCATGGTGATGACGACGGCCACGCGGGTTTTACCGGCTTGGATCGCACCGAGGAAATTCGACTCCGGAATCGCCGTAATCAATTGCCCGATCCGTTCGCCGTCCTGATCCCTGCACGGAGCCAGTTGTGCCAGCCAGGTTTCGCGCGACAGCGGGGCGGCCGTCACGATGTCAAAACGAAATGCCCCGGACGCCCCGCCAGCGGAAAATCCCCCGGGCTTCTCCCGCAGGTTTTCCAAAGCGGCCTCCACGACGAGATCGCGGAGGTCCGCCGTCTCGGGCGGAGCTGCGGAGGACGCCAGCACCCGGCCATCGCGATCCAGAATGAAAGCGCGCCCGTCCTTGGCGATGCGCGACTCCCCCAACAATTTCGCGAGCGAAGCGGACTTGGCGGACGGACTCAGGCCCGACACCGACAGGGCGTCGTTCACCTGCATCTGGATATTGTCCGCCATTTCCCGATGGAGGCGCTCGGCGAGCTGATTGGAGGACGCTTCGCCGCTGCGCATGGCGATGAATGCAACCAGCGCCACCATGACCAGAACCAAGGCGACACTGGGACCGGCCACCAGCAAATGAATGGGCAGGCGTTGGACCTCCCGCAGGGGTGCCGGATGCGTGTCGCGCGGACCGCTTTGCCATTCCCATACCTTGCCGCCGATGCGGCGCACCCTGACATGGCCGGGGATTTCCGCCCAGAACAGGCCCAGTTTGCGGGCCAGCGGCAAGGCCCCCAGCATGGCGAAAGGGGCCATGATCCAGGTGCCGACCAAGGTGGAGAACAACGCGGGAGTAATGATCCGATAGGAAATTTCCGACGGGAAATTGCCGGTCATCGGCCCGCACACATAGCCGAAGTAGGGAGAATAAACGGACAGGAAAAACAGCACGAAGACTCCGTATTGAGCCCAGACCGAAGCCTTGCGAAAATCCGGTTTTTTACCGAAAAGCTGATAGCCGATCCAGTGGTAGGCGCCGATGGTGATGTAGGCGGGCGTGTAGCCCAAAACCGCGGCGGGCGACAAACCCTCGATCATGTCGGAAAGCATGTAAGCCGGCGTGACGGCCAAAAGAGCGGGAAACCCGAAAACCAGCACGCAGACAAAAATACTCATGTCCTTGAGGGATTCCAGCGTCTGCGCCCCCGGCACGATGACGATTTTGCTGCCGAGGATGCCGAAACCGACCACCAGCACCATGGTCAGCACGAAACTCAGCATGGCCTTGGTGTTCCACTCCTGCCGCTCCCGGCCAAAAGCCCAGCGGTCGCCACAGCGGAAAGTGAAACGTCCGTAAACCAGCACCGACAGCACCACGCCGACGAACAGCCCGAAGCGACCGAAAACCTCCAGAAATTCCAACGGAATACCGCGAAAGACGCCATTGAGCCAATCCAGGACAGGGCTGATGAAGTTGCTCATCCGTCCCTCCCCGCCACGGTTTTCAGCAACTGCTCCATCCGCACCGGTTTGGATAAATATCCATCCATCCCGGCTTCAAGGCACGCTTCCCTGTCGCTTTCCATGGCGTTGGCGGTCATCGCCACCACACGATATGGCTGCCAGCCGCGCTCCTGCTCGCGCAGGCGCAATTGACGGGTGGCCTCGAAGCCGTCCATCTCCGGCATCTGGCAATCCATCAGAACGATGTCGAAAAGGCCCGGCTGCTCCAATTTCTCCAGAGCTTCCACGCCGTTTTCCGCCAATGTCACCTGATGCCCGCCTTTTTCCAACATGGCGCGGGCCACCATTTGATTCACCTTGGTGTCTTCCACCAGCAGCACCCGGGCCCCGCGGGGAGCCTTCGGGATCGGTGCCGCCG
>CAYXZE010000400.1:0-2614 GCA_964469395.1 uncultured Luteolibacter sp. | reverse complement strand
TTGGTGTTAAGGACGATCAGGCCTTGGTATTTGCGACTCATCGGATGGTGCTGGGAGTGGATTGTTACGAGTGTGAAAGCGGTGCGCCGCGGTGGCGACGCCTTGGGAGCGCGAAAGCTGCACGGCTTCCAGAGCGGTGGCAAGCATGTTTTCGAGATGCGGCTTTTCGTCGGGGGAAAACCTGCCGAGGACGTGGCCGACCATTTCGCCGGGCTGGCTGCCGCCGATGCCGAGCTTGAGGCGCGGAAAAACATCGGTTCCCAAATGCTGGAGGATCGACTTCATGCCGTTGTGCCCCCCGGCGGAGCCTTTTTCGCGGAAGCGGAGGGTGCCGAGCGGCAGGGCCACGTCGTCATAAATGACCAGCATCCGCTCCGGCGGCCATTTGTGAAACGACAGGATCTGTTGGATCGCCCGGCCGCTCAGATTCATGAAGGTCTGCGGCTTGAGCAGCAGGGTGCCGGAGCCGGGGAGCTTGGCGAGATGGCTCTGCCACTTGGGCACGGACTGGAAAACCGCCCCCCCTGCGGCGGCCAGGCGGTCAAGCACCATGAAGCCGACGTTGTGGCGGGTTTCTTCGTATTGCCGTCCGGGGTTGCCGAGGCCGACGATTAGGGAAAATGACATGGGGAATTGGAGATTGGAAATTGAGTATGGAATATTGGTGGAGGAAGAGCCGGATCTTGAATTTCCAATATTCAATTCCCAATCAAAAAAACGCCCGGACCGCGTGAGCAGGCCGGGCGTTTTGAAAATGCGGAATGCCGCTTACTTGGCGGGAGCGGCGGCGGCGTCTTCGGAGACAGCACCGGCTGGCTTGCCGATGTGGGCGACGACGACGTCGGCGGCTTGGATGGCTTTGACGCCGGCTGGCAGGACGATGTCTCCGATGTGGAGGGAATCGCCGATTTGCAGGCCGCTGATGTCCACTTCGATCGTTTCCGGAAGGTCGTTCGGAAGGCAGGTAAGCTCGATGGCGTGGACGTATTGCTCGATCAGGCCGCCGGCCTTGACACCTGCGGATTCACCGTTGAGGTGAGTCGGGATGTGGGCGGTGATGGCGGTGTTTTCGTCGATGGAGCGGAAGTCGGCGTGAAGGGTCTTGCCGGAAAGCGCGTCGTGCTGGATCGACTGGAGGAAGGCGAGACGGGTGCCGTGGCCTTCGATTTCCAGGTTGACGAGGATGTTTTCCGAGCTGCTGTGGGCCAGGAGATCGGCAAAGGTCTTCGCATCGACCTTGAGGTTCATGTTTTCGGTGCCGCGTCCGTAGATTACGGAGGGGACCCAGCCTTCGCGGCGCATTTGGTTGAGACGGCCGGAGCCGGTGCGTGCGCGTGGAGCTGCTTTGAGGGATGTCTTCTTGGCCATGACAGGAGTCGTTTTGTATGATTTGCCGCCGGGGATTACTGCACCCAGTACGGGGCGGCGGGTTTAGCGGCCTCGCGGGCACTTGTCAAAAAATTGTTGAAGAAACTGGAGGGAGAGATCGGAAGGCAGCGTGGTCTCGGCGCGGACCACATGCCAATGAAGGGTGAAAGAAGGAAAAACGCCTGCGGATCAGGAGAAAATCTCTTCCACGGATGCGGCGGTCAACAAACGCTCCGCCCACCGTTCGAGTTCGTCCTGTTTCCCTGAAGCCAGGCGCTGATCCGCCCATGGCGGCAGCGTCCCGAACCGGTTCCGCAACAGGAGCCGCAGCAAGCTCTCTTGCCCTTCCTGACGGCCTTCCTGACGACCTTCCTGACGGCCTTCTTTCCGAAACTGTTGTGCCAATGTCATGATGCTTTTTTGTATTTCCGGGTTCCGCAGCTTCCCGACTCTAGCGCCGAAGCGTTCTTTGTCAATTTCTCCGGCGTTCAGAATGTAGCGCAAGACCCGTTCAAAGAGTTCTCCGGGAGCTTGTTCGAGTAAGACCTCGTCCCACACGGCATCGCCCAGCAACTGGTTGATCCGCTCCGCCTTCAGTGTCCGCAAAACCAATACGCCGCCCGGAGTCCCCCGCATTTCCTCGAAGGCCAGCTCCGACAACTGGATCAGACGGAAGTAAAAATCAGGAACGAAATCACCGCCGCCCTCCACCTCCTCGATCAGCTTTCACTTTTCCGCGCTGCCGCCCTTGGCTGGGAGGCGGAGATGGGTGGCGCGCTACTGACGTTTCTTTCACACTTCATGGGCGACCGGACAGAAATGGCCGATCCTCTTGTTTCCGCCCTTTAAACGCTGAACAGCGAGGTGATCGACTGGCCGCCGTGGATGCGGCGGATGGCCTCGCCGAGCAGCGGGGCGATGCCGACGACCTGCACTTTCGGACCGGCGGCCTGGGGCACGGAGTCGGTGGTGATGACTTCCTCGATGGAGGAATCCCGGATCCGCTGGTGGGCGAGATCGCCGAGGATGGCGTGGGAAACGCCTGCATAAACGCGCTTGGCACCGTGCTTGTGGAGAATTTCCGCGGCGGCGGTAAGGGTGCCAGCGGTTTCGGTCATGTCATCGACGAGCAGGACATCGCGCCCCTCGACCTCGCCGATCACGTTCATCGCTTCCACGCGGGTGGCGCTAACGCGGTGCTTGGCGACGATCGCGAGCTCGGCACCGAGGGCGTCGGCGTAGGCGC
>CAYXZE010000399.1:0-2625 GCA_964469395.1 uncultured Luteolibacter sp. | reverse complement strand
CGCTCAGGGAGCGGCGGAATCCGTCCGCCGTGTCCATGGAAAAGCCAATGAGCCGAGCAAGGCGCTTTCCATCGACTCCCCATGGACGCGGCGATCGGATATCGCCCCTCCTTTTCAACGCTTCCTCCCAATTCTCACCTTTTGGCGGAGCTGTTACTCATTTCCAACCTCTTCAAAATCAGTGAAATCAGTGAAATCAGTGGTTAATACCTTCCCTTCCAAGATCATTGGTCGATCACCCTGCAATCATCAAAAAACCCGGTCCGCTTTCACGGACCGGGTTTTTTGAAAAATAGAAATCCTGAAAATATCAGCCTTCCTTCTCTTCCGCACCGGCGTCCACCGAAATGGTGAGCGTGGCGATCACCTCGGGGTGAAGGCGGACGAGAACCTCGGTCTTGCCGGACTTCTTGACCGGTTTGTCGAGTTCGATGGCGTGGCGATCAATGATGATGCCAGCGGCTTCGAGTTCCTTGTGGATGTCGATGCTGGTGACCGAACCGAAGGCCTTGCCGCCTTGACCGGTGGAAAGCTCGAACTTCGGCTTGAGCTTGGAAATTTTAACGGCGAGTCCTTGAAGAGCAACGAGCTCCTCGGCTTCACGGGCGGCGCGGCTGGCCTTGAGTGCCTCAACGTGGCGGAGGTTCGAGCGGTTGGCTTCAAACGCCTTGCCTTGCGGGATCAGAAAGTTGCGGGCGTATCCGGCGCGGACTTTGACGACATCAGCTTCGGCACCAAGGCCTTCGATTTTTTCTTTGAGAATAACTTGTGCGTTGGCCATGGGAATCAGAGGTAAAAGGTTCGTTTGGGAGCGGCGGTTTAGGCCGCGACCGGAAACGAGTCAAGAAGAATGAAAGCTTATTACCTAGCAAATCTTAAATTTCATCCAAACGCATCCCGAGACGATCCGCCTCAGCCTCCACTTTTTGAAAACCGGCGAGTGGCTCGGCTAGTCTAGCCGCCGCTCTGAATCTGATTCAGGGATTTTTTCTGGAATTGCTCGTCCCGCAGTTTCCTCAGGTATTCCAGATACTTCTGCTCGGCGACCAGATTCCGGTCATTCGCCGCAGGCACTTCCTGTCCGTATTTTTTCCAGGGTCCATGAGGAACCTGCCCGGCCTCCACGAAGCGCCAATGGACTTTTTGTCCCGATCTTATCCCAAGATAATCCCGGGTCGCCGGGGAAAGATCAATTCCCGCCGAGCCATTCTGCGTGGTCTTCGGCGGTTTGGAGCCGAAGACGAATTCCCAGTCATCCGTCACCCACGGGCCGCAATCCTCCCATTGCGCGTAGCAACTCCGCTTGCCGTTATAAATCTGCACCCACCGGCCCTTGCAGACCGTCTTGCCCGGCTCAGGACGCATCCGTGAAAACCACGGGATCACCCGCGCGGCTTCCGGCTTGTGAGCCCCCCATCCCAGCACGTCGTTGTATGGCAGCGCGATGTAGAATGGATTGAGCTTGGGCACGAAACCCTTCGGCCGGAATTCCCCGGTCGTGTGATTCGCCACCCGGTTCGCCGGATCCGGATCGTCGTAGCCACCGAAGTTCGCCACCCATTTCTGGTCCCAGGAAGATTTGTCATTGGGTGTCGGATTGCGATGCGACGGCTGCTCGCCGATCCAGAAAATCGAGCAGGTCACGTGCATTTTCCACGGATAAAGAGTCCTCTGGGCGGCAGACGCGGGAGCCTGCACCGGCACCACCGGACGGCTGCCAGTGGGAATCACCACCTTCGGCGCGACGGCCGCCGAGGCGGAAATATTCGCATCCGCTCCGGCCAGCCCGGAAAACATCACTGGCGTGACCAAACAGATAAGCCGGGTTTTGAGGGAAATTCGAAGCATGGTGCAAATACCGAAAAGGACCGCTGCCCGACGATCCTTGCCGGAGGCTTGATGAATTTTCGCATTCAGGCAAGCCAAAGGACAGCCAAAGGAAAAGCCCCGTCCGTTAAGAGTGAAGCGGTCCCAAGCTCCTTCCCGTGCTCTTCCACTGGCGCGGCTTGCCCAGCCGCCCTGACCGGATCGGATTGCTTGCTTGTAGCGGCTGATTCTCTTGCCATACCAAATGAAGAACGATCTGATGATTTCATGCCGGAAGATGTTGGGACCCCAGGAAAAAAGCCGCCATCCGCAGGATCGGGCCGAAATGGTGCGATGCCATGGCTCCATTGGATCCTGATCATCGGTGGATTGGCATTTCTGGTGCTAGGAGGCTCAATGGCCATTCCGGCGTGGAAGTCACGAAACTGGCCGTCCGTGGACGGCCGGATCGTCGGGCACCGGATCGGAACCACCTATGAATGGAAGACTCCGCGTTCGAATGTATTGGTCCGCTATGCCTACGCGGTTGGAAGCAGGCATTACGAGGGCGAAAGGCTTTCCCATAGCGTCGGGTCTCCGGGTCCGTCCGCACCGACGCGGGAGGAGGCTTTGAACCGGTTTCTATTCGATCCAGCGATGGAAAAATGGAGAACGGGGAACCATCCCTCATGATTTTTCGGGGAAACGTGACCATCTTTGGCGAATGGAAAAGGCTTTGGACAGGAATGTCCAGAACCGGAAATCCAGATGGACGTGGCAGCGTTTTGGAGTGCGGCGGTCTCCGCCGCTTTCGAAACG
>CAYXZE010000398.1:0-2629 GCA_964469395.1 uncultured Luteolibacter sp. | reverse complement strand
AAATCGAGACTTGGCATTGAATCGAGTGATCGAATCGGGTTTTTGCGCCCTTTTTGCGCCCTTTTTTCACCTTTTTGCGGCTAAGAGAATCCAGATGCGTCGGCCCTGTCCCCTGCCCCGTTTGACTCAGCCGCAACCCCCGCGTATCAGTAACGTCATCTCCGTGATGGAGGCACCGGCGGACGGTCCGACCGGCACTCCCGCTCCGGAACCATGGAAAGTGAGGATACCACCATGCTTGCCAAAACACTCAACGACTACCTCGACGAGAGGAAAGTGAACTACGAGACCATCAGTCACTCACCCGCGGTCACCGCCAGTGGAGTCGCGCAGGCGGCCCACATTCCCGGGGCCATGCTGGCGAAGACCGTGATGGTTTACATCGACCGGGTCATGGCGATGGCCGTGCTGCCGGCCAATCACAGGGTGCGGTTGGACGACCTCCGCGACCTGACCGGTGCCGACGACGTGCGACTGGCGCACGAGGATGATTTCAAACAAAGATTCCCCGATTGCGAGGAAGGCGCGATGCCGCCGTTCGGCAACCTGTATGGCATGGCCACCTACGTGGCCCCCAGTCTCGCGGCGCAAAAAGAGATCGCCTTCAACGCGGGCACCCACACCGAAATCATCAAAATGAAATGGTCGGACTACGAACGGCTGGCGAATCCGCTGGTGACCGAGTTCGCGCTCTGAACGACAATCCTTCAAACCCCCACCCCATTCAGAACCAACCGCTGAACCTAAATTCAGAAGTGAGAACCACGGAATACTCGAAATACTCGGAAAATAAAAGAGGTCGGAAATGAGGCAGCTTTCACTCAAAAGGTGAGTTCCCCATCCCCCATCATCTTCTCTTTTTCCGTGTATTCCGTGTATTCCGTGGTTAGCCGTCTTCCTTCCCAAGCTGAAAATCCCCCGTTGGAAATCTTCCGCAATCCGCGATTGGCGAACGCGGGAGGCCGCATTAGGGTTTTCCCGTGGCCAGCGATCCATCCAGTCAGAACCTCCCGTCCCAGCTTCAAGGGCAGTTGCTCTTGGCGCATCCGTCGCTGCGGGATGGCGTTTTTGACCGCTCCGTCATCCTGCTGACAGATCACCGGGCGGACGAGGGCAGCTACGGATTGATTTTAAACCACCCCACCGGAAAAACCGTGGGAGATTTCCTGCAGGACGATGATTTCGCGCCCCTGCGGCAACTCCCGGTGCACACCGGCGGCCCGGTCGCGCTGGACCAACTGACGTTTTCCTCGTTCTGGTGGAGCCAGAAACTGGGTCTGCGCTGGGCCGTGCGGATTTCCGCCGAGCAAGCCGTGGCCCACACGCACCGGCCCGGCAGGATCGTGCGGGCCTTCGTCGGTTATTCCGGCTGGACCTCCGGGCAGTTGGAAAACGAACTGCGCGGCAATTCATGGACGGTCGCGCGGCCGCAGCCGGACCTGTTAGGCCGCGTGCACGACCGCGGGCTGTGGGCGGAACTCCTGCGCCAGATTTCCCCTCTCCACCGCATCCTTGCCGAAGCCCCGGACGATCCGACCCTCAATTGAAAAATCCCCGGATTCCACTTCCAGCCACCCACCCATGCCTGACTCACCTCTTGTTTTCAGCACCATTCCGGAAATCATCGCGGAATTCGCCGCCGGTCGCCTTGTCATCGTCGCCGACGATCCATCCCGCGAAAACGAAGCCGACCTCGTCGGCGCGGCCTCCCTCTGCACCCCGGAAATCATCAACTTCATGGCCGTCCACGCCCGCGGCCTCATCTGCGCGCCGCTCACCGCCGAGCGCGCCGAGGAACTGGACCTGCCGCAAATGACCCGCCGCAACCGCGAGGGCCACAAAACCGCGTTCACCGTGAGCGTGGATGCTGCGGAAGGCATCACCACCGGCATCTCCGCCGCGGACCGCGCCCTGACCATCCGCCTGCTGGCGGACCCCGCCAGCAAGGCGGAGGCATTCGTCCATCCCGGCCACATCTTCCCGCTGCGCGCCGTGCCGGAAGGCGTGCTCCGCCGCGCCGGCCACACGGAAGCCTCGCTCGATCTCGCCGCCCTCGCCGGACTGCCCCGCGCCGCCGTGATTTGTGAAATCATGAATGACGACGGCACCATGGCGCGCGTCGGCCAGCTCGGCCCCTATCAGGAGCGCCACGGCCTCAAGGCCTGCACCATCGCCCAGCTCATCGAATACCGCCGCCGCTCGGAAAAATTGGTGTTCCGCGAGCAAACGATCAAAATGCCCACCGATTTCGGCGAGTTCGACTGCCACCTGTTCCGCATCACCACCGACAGCAGCCACCACCTCGCCCTGAGCAAAGGAGCCATCGACCCGGAAAAACCCACCCTCGTCCGCGTCCACTCCGAGTGCCTGACCGGCGATGTCTTCCACTCCCAACGCTGCGATTGCGGCGGCCAGCTCGCGGCGGCGCTGGAGCACATTTCCAAGGAAGGCGGCGTGCTCCTCTACCTCCGCCAGGAAGGCCGCGGGATCGGACTGCCGGCGAAAATCCACGCCTACAAACTCCAGGAACAAGGACTGGACACCATCGAGGCCAATGAAAAACTCGGCTTCGGCTCGGACCTCCGCGACTACGGCATGGGCGCGCAAATCCTCTGCGACCTCGGCATCC
>CAYXZE010000397.1:0-2632 GCA_964469395.1 uncultured Luteolibacter sp. | reverse complement strand
AAAACCAGGAACACGTTTCCAAATATCGATCCCCAAAAAACGCCATGAAATTAAACCCACTCGCCGCAACATCGGCACTCGCCATCTCCATTTGGACTCTCGGGTCCTTGTCTTCCAGCGCGCAATCCACGAATATCACCGCGCCGGTAGGTTCTTTGACCGCCTCGCCTACAACCGTGACTACCGGGACGAAGGCGAATCTCACGTGGAATGTCAATTATCCCACACTGGTTCAGGATGTCGTCACGGTGGACGAATCCTCCATTGAAATGAAGAAAAAGCTTAAAGTGGATGTGAGGGTTTTGGGCGCGGGAGTTACCGTCAGCAATGCAAGCGGCACCTCGTTTTCATTCGTGCCGACTGAAGCCCAGGTCAAATACGACAACGGATCGTATGAGCGCGTGTTCTACGGCACCAACAATAATGTCAATCCCGGAACCATTGTCTTTAACAACAAGGGGAAGACGGTCGAAGCGGGTAAAAAGCTGAGGTTCGGAGGCCGCTATTATTATAATAATGCGTGGGGGCCATACTACAATTCCGAAAGTAAAGCCAGAAACATCCGGACATTGGTGAACGGGCAGACTCCGCCAACCACCTATCCGCTCCATGAGGCGCCGAGTTTGGAAAGCTTCATCAAGCCTTATCTGGATAGTTCCGGCAAGGTGAAGATCGGCCCGATGGATGTCATCGTATTCATGGAACTGACCCACACCGACGCCCAGGCTGCGGATCAAGGTTACGACCTTCAGGACATGGTGCTTCTCGTCACCTTCCGCAATCCTTGATTATGAAAATCATCTGTCGATACCGCGTCATCGCGGCGGTTTTATGTTGTTCACCGCTTGGGTTGCCCTGTGTCGCGCAAGAGGTCAAGCCGCGACGGAGTGTCACCACTCCCGAGCAACTGGTGACCTTGCGGCGGGAGGCTGAACGGAATGATCCGATTCAAAGCCTCAAGCCGGCGGCAGTCGGGCATGCGGCCCCCAAACCGGAATCGCTTCAATCGCTTGAAAGCAGGACGGACATCATTTGTTACAATAAAATGGCTGTCCGCGTGCCCAAGCGGGCCATCATTCATGTTCCGCAAAAACTCAAGGAGCGGCTGTCCATTCAACCGGATGCCCGGTTGGAATCGTGGACGACGTTTTACGCAGCAAATCGGGGGTGGATCACACCCGTTGAAATCTCCCGTTCTCAGGCGGAAGGCAAACAACCGTTGAGTGAGGAAACGGTCAAACAAATGAGCACCGGTTCGAATTTGATGATCGCCACCTATCTCGGATTGCCGATATCGGTGCTGCCTCCGCAAAAAGTCCCGGAAGAATCCAATCGTTCGACAAACCCATAAAGTCATGAAAAAATTACTCTCTTATTCGATTTCCGCATTCCTGATCGGCGGGGCGTCCGTATGCGCCCAGGGCGTCGCGGCTAATTTTAAAAATACGATTATCAAGACGGACAAGCCCAGTGGAACCGTCCAGATTGCGGAGGTTGGACCTACTGGAGTTTCTGAGCAACCCGCCGCAATTGGTGCTGTTACAGATACGGAAGGGGCGGAATATGAGCTCTTTACGGAACTTAAAATCGCACCCTTCACGGTTTTCGGGCGATTGGACTCGAAATACGTCGGAAATTTCGTTCCCTCCGCGCATATTGAGATCATATCGGGCGATCCTTACCGTAACGGCAATGTGTTTCGGACCCGCGAGGATGAGCCGTTCACGGTGAAAATCAATGTCGATGGTTTGCAAAATAGTCCAACCGCTGCGGCAGCTTATAAAAGTGTCAACCTCCGCCGTCATGTTCAGTCATACGGTGCCGGAGGAACCGGAGAAAATATCAATCGAAACCAAGCCACGGAGTTGGCGGTAGCCAATATCGCTCAAAAGGGGGATCAGCCACCCATGGTGGTTTCCGCGAGCGCCAACATTCCGGCTTCCGGCGTTCCTTCCAAAGTAAGGGGAGAGAAACGCTTCACGATTGAAACGCTTGATAACGTTCAGGATGACGGAAAATATCACGTTGGCCCGTTGTCTTTGGATTCGAAAACCGTGATTGTCTGGCCTGTTATTGAGGGTTCCATTTCGGGAATCTCAAATGGCCAGTCGTTACGTTTCGATGTTCCCGCCCTGACGATTAGCGCGAAAGACGTGTATCCGGAATCCACGGTTTGGGCCCAGGTTTATCCCGGCTCGCAACGTGACGATACGGTGGCGGGTGTCGATGCCGTGGTTGTTCCCGGGACTCATTGGAAAAATCCGTATGAAAACGCGCCGGCAGTGGCTCCGTTCCAACCCGTGACAGATTGGGGCACCCTTCTGAATAAAGACGGCCCCTGGATGTTGGAGTTGGTGACGGAAACCCCCTGGGGCATTGAATACATCCAGAGGATTTCGTTCACGGTGGACCGCTCCATCAAAATGAACGGATCGTTCACCTATGGGGAATGAGTCAGGGAGGCTTCCGCAATTACTTGAGCAGTTCGTTCCTGAAATTATCGTTCCGGTAAATCAGCGAAAACTTCGCATCCTGGGTTTTCCGTAACAAATCCTTAACTTCGGTGAACGCCAGCAGGAGGAACAAGCCTTTTACCGGCTCCCGATGAAACGATTGAGTCCGCGTCACGAAC
>CAYXZE010000396.1:0-2658 GCA_964469395.1 uncultured Luteolibacter sp. | reverse complement strand
CAGCACCTCCGCTACCGCAAGCACGACATCTCCGTCTTCCACCTGATGGACCCGCTCGAACTCGGCTTCGAGTTCGACCGCCCGCACCGCTTCGTCGATCTCGAAGACGGCACCTCCATCGTCGCCGAGCCCAACCTCATCGCGGACGAATACAAATCCGCGCTCCGCGATTTCCTAACCACCGTCCGCGCGAAATGCCACGACGCGGCCGCCGACTACCAGCTCATCACCACCGACACACCGCTGGAACCGCTGCTCCGTGATTTCCTGACCGCGAGATTGCCGAAATCCAAACATTGAAATCCTGAATCCGCACCTTGCCGATCCATCTCACATTCCCTTCGCGGTAAACTCTTCATTCAGAAATGCTCTTCCTAAATCCACTCCTGCTCTGGGGCCTGCTCGCCGCCGCCGTCCCCATTGCGATCCACCTGCTCAACCGCCGCCGTCACAAGACGATCCAGTGGGCGGCCATGCAGTTCCTGCTCAAGGCCACCCGTGAATCGCGCGGCAAGAAAAAGCTCCGCCACATCCTCATCCTCACCTGCCGCGCGCTCGCCCTCGCCGCCGTCGCCTTCGCCGCCGCGCGGCCCATCGTCTCCGGCCTCATCGGCTGGGGCGGCGGCTCGATCGATACCGTCGTCCTGCTCCTCGACCGCTCGGCCTCCATGGAAATCAAGCCCGGCGACGGCCTGGCCCCGCGCCGCCAGGCGGTCATCGAACAAGTCCGCGACGCGATGAAAAGCCTCGGCGCATCCCGCCTCGTGCTCATCGACAGCGCCAGCGGCAAACCCCAGGAAATCCCCTCTCCCGACATTCTTGCCGATCTATCCGCCACCGCCCCCACCGACACCGCCGCGGATTTCCCCACCCTCCTCGACCGCACCGCCACCTTTCTAACGGACACTCCCGGTCGTTCGGAAATCTGGCTCGCCTCCGATCTCCAGACCTCCAACTGGCGGCCCGAGGACGAACGCTGGGCCGCCGCCCGCGCCAGCCTCGCCACGCTGCCGCAAAAGCCCGCCATCCGCGTGCTCTCCCTCACCGGCCAATCCGCCCCGAACACCGCCGTCCGCCTCCTCGGCTCGCGCCGCTCCGGGGACGAGATGCTGCTCGATCTCGAAATCCTCCGCGCCGCCGACGCCCGCGGCAGCGCCCGCATCCCCCTCACCACCAATCTCAACGGCACCCGCACCACCGAAAACCTCACGCTCCCCGGCCAGTCGCTGCGCTTCCAAAAACGCGTCACCCTCCCGGCTAACAGCACCAGCGGTTCCGGCTGGCTCTCCATTCCCGCCGACGGAAATTCCCGCGACAACTCAGCCTTCTTCGCATACGGCCCCGCCCGCGCGACGAAATCCATCCTCGTCGCCCCTGCGGGCGAAGCCGCCGACTACCTCGCGCTCACCGCCGCGCCGCCCGGATTCGGCAATCAAACCGTCCAGCGCGTCGATCCCGCCAACGCCGCCAGCATCAATTCCGGCGATCTCGCCGCCATCCTGTGGGCCGCGCCCCTTCCCACCGGCCCCGCCCGGGAAATGCTCCACCGCTTCCTGACATCCGGCGGACACGTCATCTTCTTCCCGCCCGGCATTTCATCCGATGCATCCTTCCTCGACCTGAAATGGTCCAATCCCACGGAAGCCCCCGCAGGGAAATTCTTCATCCTCAAGGATTGGAATCACAGCGACGGCCCGCTGCGCGACGGCATCGACGGCACCCCCATCCCTGCGGAACGCCTCAAAGGCATCCGCCGTCAAATCCCCGCGGGCGACACCACCTCCCTCGCCCGCTGGGAAGATGATGAACCCTTCATCACCCGCCGCATCGTCGATTCCGGCACCGCCTGGTTCGTCGGCTCCCTGCCCGATTACACCTGGTCCAACCTCGGCGATGCCGACGTCCTGCTCCCCACCGTCCAGCGCGTCATCGCCGCCGGAGCCGATCGCTTCGACGCCTCCTACCTCGCCACCGTCGGCACCGATGCCGCCCAGCCCCTTGCCGGAGAAACCCGCACCCGCCTCGACGACTACGGCACGCCAGATCCCGCCAACGCCGCCCACGAAGCCGGCATCTACCGCTTTGGCGAGCGCCTCCTCGCCGTCAACCGCCCCGCTCAGGAAGACAACCCGGAAATCCTCACCCGCGAGCAGTTGGACCAGGCGCTGGAAGGCACCAAATACACCCTGCTGGACCAAGCCGGCCAAGCCACCGACCCATCGCTTTCCAACGACGTCTGGCGCGCCTTCCTCATCGCCGCGCTCTGCTTCCTCATCGCCGAGGCCATCCTCTGCCTGCCGAAAAAATCCCATCCGCAGGTGCTGCCGCAGAAGGCGGAAATCTAACTGCGCCCAAGGCAGCCCGGAGTTCAAGCTTCAGCTTGCCTTCGCCGCAGACACGCTAAAGCGCAATGCCTTTAAGGATTGAAATGAATCTCTTTGTCGCAGAGCGACATCGAATGGTAGCCGTGGGCTTCAGCCCACGGGGTGGTGGGAAAGCGGATCGGTGTCGCGTAGCGCCACAGGATATTGCGCGGCATTGGGGAATCCCAAAACCGGAATCCGTTGCCACTACGTGGCAAGATTGGTCAGGGCGAAGCATACCGTGGACTGAAGTCCACGGCTATCATCCACCGTCGCTCTGCGACAAAGAAAATTG
>CAYXZE010000395.1:0-2661 GCA_964469395.1 uncultured Luteolibacter sp. | reverse complement strand
CTTCAACCTCCGTGGCAGGCTGAAGGAAAAAGCCGCACGCGGATGGATCGGGTGCGGCTTTTTGCTGAAAGAAGGGACAGGAATGTCCCTTCCCCTTATTGGTCCGGGCAACGGTTCCGCTCATGATCCACCGAGCCAGTTATGAATTCCACTCATCCGAGACGCGGTTCTGATTGATACATCAATTTGCCGCAAATGCCCCGTTGGCATGCCGGGTGCTATCCCGGAAGCACGTCATGGTCGATTTCAACAACTCAGGCTTCAGCGAGGAACAAACTTCCTACCTCTCCGGTTTCGTCACGGGAATCATGCAAGCCCGCGACCTGCCATTCCTCGGTCAGGATGCGGGAAGCCGCTTCACCCACCAGCCCGAGGAAGCCGTGGAAATGCTTTACGGCACGCCTCTGGACGAGCTCTGCCGCGAGGAGCAAATCAAGCATGAGCAGCATGGCCTGGATTGCTACGACACCATCCTCGCCAACGCGGCGACCAACCGTTTCCCGACCGATGGCGACATCTTCCGCTACAAGTTCCACGGCCTGTTCTTCGTCTCCCCGGCGCAGGAAAGCATCATGCTCCGCTGCCGCATCGCCGGTGGCGCGTTGAGCACCTATCAGTTCCGAGGCCTCGCCGAAATCGCCGCCGACTTTGGCCCGGGACACGCCGACCTGACGACCCGCGCCAACCTCCAGATCCGTGAAATCATGCCGGAAAACTGCCCGGCGATTTTGATGAAACTCACCGAACTCGGTCTCACTTCCCAAGGCTCCGGCGCGGACAACATCCGCAACATCACCGCAACCCCCACCTCCGGTTTCGATCCCGGTGAACTCATCGACGTCATGCCCTACGCCCGCGCGATTCATCACTACATCCTGAAAAACCGCGATCTCTACGGCCTTCCGCGCAAGTTCAACATTTCCTATGACTCCGGCGGCAGCGTCTCGGTCTGTGCGGACACCAACGACATCGGCTTCTACGCCGTCAAGGTCGGCCCTAACGAGCAAGGCATCGAGCCGGGCGTTTATTTCCGCATGCAACTCTGCGGCATCACCGGCCACAAGCAATTCGCCACCGATTGCGGCGTGCTGCTCACCCCCGCCGAAACCATCCCCGTCGCCGCCGCGCTGATCCGGGTGTTCATTGAAAACGGCGACCGCACCAACCGCAAGAAGGCCCGCCTCAAGTATCTGGTAGATGATTGGGGCATCCCGAAAACCCTTGAGGAAACCGCGAAAAAACTGACCTTCGCCCTCCGCCATTTCCCGCTCGATCTCTGCGAGCCATCCGCCCCGAAATCCAAGCACGGCCACCTCGGCATCCACCAGCAAACCGACGGCAAGCACTACCTCGGCGTGCTCACCCCCGTGGGCCGCATGACCGTCACGCAAATGCTCGCGCTGGCCGACATCGCCGACGAATTCGGTCGCGGGGAAATCCGCCTCACCGTCTGGCAGAACCTCATCATCCCCGGCATCGCCGAGGAAAATCTCCAGGCCGCCATCACCGCCCTCCAGGCCACCGGCCTGGATCACCGCAACAACACCATCACCGGCGGCCTCATCGCCTGCACCGGCAGCCGGGGTTGCAAATACGCCGCTGCGGACACCAAGGGCCACGCGGTCGATCTCGGCCGCCATCTTTCCAGCAAGATGATCCTCGACCAGCCGGTCAACATCCACCTAACAGGTTGCCACCACTCCTGCGCCCAGCACTACATCGGCGACATCGGCATGATGGGCACCCGGGTCAAGATCGAGGACGGCTCCACCGTGGATGGCTATCATATCGTGCTCGGCGGCGGAGTGGATGACACCCAGGCCATCGCCCGGGAAATCTGGAAATCGGTCCCCGCCGATGAAATGCCGGCGCTCATCGAGCAGATCCTCGTCGTCTATCTGCGCGAGCGGATCGAGGACGAGAGCTTCGCCACCTTCGCCAACCGCCACACGCCGGAGCAGCTCATGGAGCTTTGCGATCCCGCAAAAATCGCCGCCGCCTGATCCATCTCTATCATGTCACTCAGCGTTCCCAACACCGCCCCGTTCTCAGGCTCCCAGAAAATGTGGCTCAAGGGCTATCTCGACGCTCTCAACAGCGCCCTGAATCCCGCTGCCGCCACGCCATCCACGGCGGAATCCCCCGCGTCTAACGGCCTGCCCGTCACCATCCTCTGGGGTTCCCAAACCGGCAACTCCGAGGCCCTCGGCAAGAAACTCAGCAAGACCCTCGCCGCGAAAGGCCATTCCCCCACCCTCCGCGACATGGCCACGGTCTCGCCCGCGGATCTGGCGGCTGCGGAAAACGTCCTCATCATCACCTCCACCTATGGCGATGGCGAACCGCCGGACAACGCCGCCGCGCTTCACGCCGCGCTGCATGCCGCCGACGCCCCGCCGCTTGCCTCGCTCAACTTCGCCGTCCTCGCCCTCGGCGATTCCAGCTATCCGGATTTCTGCAAGTGCGGCCATGACTTCCACACCCGCCTCACCGCGCTCGGCGCCCAGCCGCTTGTCCCGATCATCGAGTCGGACGTGGATTACGACGAACCCTTCGCCAAGTGGATCTCGCAGTTAGAAAAAGCGCTGGTCGTCGCATAGAAATCTCCAATCACCAATCACCAATCACCAATCACCAATCACCAATCACCAATCACCAATC
>CAYXZE010000394.1:0-2665 GCA_964469395.1 uncultured Luteolibacter sp. | reverse complement strand
AACAAATTCTCGATGATCGGGGCGACCTTGGTGATCTGGTCGAGGCCGATGAAGGCGTCCACCTCGGGCATGATGCCGGGGAGGTCCTTGGCGAAACGCTGGGACAAACAACCGGCGACGATGATTTTCTGTTTCGCGCGGTCCGGGTCCTCGCCGCGGTCTTTGACGGCGCCGAAGATGGCGTCGATGGATTCCTGCTTGGCCATGTCGATGAACGAGCAGGTGTTGACGATGAGGACATCGGCCAGTTCGGGATCGGGAGTTAGAGACATGCCGGCCTGGGCGAGGTGGCCGATCATGACTTCCGAGTCGATGAGGTTCTTGGCGCAGCCGAGTGAGATGAGTCCGACGGTTGTCATGGAGTAGGTGCTGAAATGAAAATCTGTAATGAAGAAGACGAATGGTCTGGCAGGCTTTCAGCTTTTCAGCATTCCGGCCTTTTCGTTTTTACCTCCTCAGAACTGTGGCGGCAGGATGAGTTCGTCGCCGAGGACTGGCTTGACGGGGCCGAAGCCGGGGAGGGGGTTGGCGATCGCGCCTTCGGGCGTGACGTCGGAAACTTTGAACTGGCCGAGGACGCCTGTCTTGCGGCGGATGGCGAGGATCGTGCCGACCTGGACTTGTTCCGGCATCAGAATGTCGAGGGTGATGAAGGCTCCCAGGGCGGGGTCCTCGGCGTATTCCTTCACTTTTCCGATGAGGAGGGCTTGGGAAATCATGCGGGCGCGTTTGAACTCGGGATCTCTTTTGTCGATGTCGCGTTGTTCGATCAGAAGTTGTTCCTGATCCTCCAGCTTGGCGTCGCGGGCTGCTTTTTTCAGCGCGAGTTCCTCCACGGCGTTTTTGTTTTCCTCGAGCTGGCGTCTCATGGCTGCGAGTTCGGAGCTGGGCACGGGCTCGATCGGCGTGCTGCTGCGGAGTTGCTGGATTTCTTTTTCCATCTGGAGCTTGTCCCGCTCGGCCCAGAGTTCCTTCACCTGCTTTTCGAGGCGGGCGATTTCATCGGACGAAGTATTTTTCACGCCGGTTTTCATGCCCTGCCAAGAGACAGCCAGCGCACCGAGCAGGAGCGCGACGGTGGCGCTAAGGAGAAGTTTCATTGTGTCCATGGGCGGCAAGGTGGCTGGCGGGCGGGCGGATGTCAACGCGGGGAAAATCGGGATTTTTAGGGTTTTCCAAGCGGTCAGCGGCGAAAGCTCCTCCCGCCTTGAGCCCGTTGGTTGAGTTCGCTTTGGACGGTTTCGGGAAGCGGATTCGCCTGGATCCAAGCCTGGGCGGCGGCCGGATCCCGGTCGAGCCAATGACCCAGTGCGCGGCGATACATTTGATTGCGCTGGCCCTCGTCACCGATGCGGGCGATCTGGTCGATTGCGGCCACCGGATCGCTGCCGAGGGAATGCCAGACGAAGCTCTGCACCACCTGGTCGTTCACGTCGGCCGGGTAACGGTTCATCAGGGAAATGGCGGAGTTGGGATCTTCCACGGCCATGTTGCTGATCACGCCGCGCAGCGCGTTGCTGCGGTTTTCTCCGGCGGGGAGGGTGGCGAGTGAATTCAAGGCAGCCCGGGGGTCTTTTCCGGCCCAGGCGCTGTAAACATTGTCCATCCGGCTGCGGGAGGCTTCGCCGGGATTGGCGAGCAGCCAGGAAACGGTGCCGGCCGGATCGGTTTTGGCGAGTTGATCCGCCGCGCGGGTCATCGCGCCATTGCGCAGGGAGTCGTCATTGAGGGAGGCGATCCAGTCGCGGACGGCATCCGGTCCTTGTTGGTGGAGGTGTGGCAGGAGGAAATCGAGTCCCTTGCCGCGTTCCACGCTGCGCGGCATGGCGGCGAGGAGTTCGGAAGCGCGGGCCGGGTTGGATTCCGCAAGGCCGCGGATGATGCCCGGCAGATAGGGGTTCGCGCCGTCGCCCTCATGGTTGCTTTGGGCCCAGCGGAGGGCGGCTTCCGGATCGTTGGCGGCCCAGGTCGTCAGAATCGTGTCCCGGGCGAGTTCGCCGCGCGTGTTGGCCTTGGCGTAGGTGAGGGCGGCTACGGGATCGGCCTGCGCCCATGCGCTTAAAAGCATGCTGTATTCGCCAATGCGGCTGTCCGTGATGCCGAGGCTGCGGAAATGGGCCACGGCATTTTCGAAATCACCGGGTCCGAGTTGTTCGAGATAGGCGAGCAAGGCGCGGCTGCGTTCCAGCGGGTTCTCGCCGCGGACGATGGCTTCGAGCCGGGTCTGGCGGTCTTTTGCGGTGAGGGTGGTGCTGTGCGCGGATTTGGCGTCGCGGGGGATTTTCCGGGGCGTCGCGGTGTTTTCGTCCGTGGAGTTCCGGGATGGCCCGCGTGAAGTGCGGGTTTCGGCGGGGCCATCCGCGCTGACCGGCGACGGGCTGGAGGAGGAAATGCGACCCGCCATGAATCCTCCGATCCCGATTAAAACTAAGGCGGCGAGCGTGGTGGAGGTTTTTAATTTCATGAATTTCGGAGAATCCCGGGTTGTTTCATCATAACGTTACACGCCCGGCGATTTTTCCAAAAGTCCCTGCGTGTGCGGATCTTCTCCGGGGATTTGGCGGAATTCCACGCTTCATTTCTTGCAAATTCAGGGAGAAGCGCATGAATGCTTTCATGGGGATCAGGCGTTCCGGGCATGGCTCGGGTGGTTCCAAACTTTCAT
>CAYXZE010000393.1:0-2669 GCA_964469395.1 uncultured Luteolibacter sp. | reverse complement strand
GCGAGATGACGCGCCTCATCTATCTGAAAACCCGCCGCCGCCTGCTCAACCTGCCGGCGATGCGCAAGGACACCACGCTGGTCCTGCACGTCGGCCCCGGCAATACGCGCGCGCTGTTGTTTCAAAACGGCCTGATCACCCGCTACACCAGCTACCGCATGGGCACGCACCGCACGCGCGAGGCCGTGGATGGCTCCCATGCCGAGGGCTCGGCCATGCTGCGGGTCATCCGCGAGCACGCTTACGGGAATCTCGCGCAAATCCGCTTCGACTTCTCGGACGTGGCCGTGGACGGGCTGGTGCTCATCGGCTACGAAGTGCAATCGGTCGCCGAGACCCTCACCAAGGCCAACCAGGTCTGCGCGATCAAGACGCTGCGCCAGTTCACCGCGGACGCCGCGAACGTCAGCGACGTGGAGCTGGTGAAACGTTTCCTGCTCGACTATCAAACCGCCGAGGCGCTGATTCCCGCCTTGGAAATCAACCTCGCCGTCGCGGAAACCCTCAAGCTCGCGGAAGTCCACATCCCCACCAGCGACTACGAGCAAGGCCTGCTCCACGACCTGCTCGTCTCGCAGGAACTCACCGGCGCCTTCGCCGAGGAAGTGATCCGCTCCGCCCGTATTCTAGCAGAACGCTATCAGTCAGACCCGAGCCACGGCGAGCACGTGGGCAATCTCTGCACCCGCTTTTTCAACTCCCTCGCGGATCTCCACCAGCTCGCGCCGCATGACGCGCTGCTGCTCCAGGTGGCCGCCATTTTGCACGAAGTCGGCACCTACGTAAGCCCGCGCGCCCACCACAAGCACTCGGAATATCTCATTCTCAACTCCGAGGTCTTCGGGCTCGACCGGCTGGACGTCACCATCGTCGCGCTCGTCGCCCGCTACCACCGCCACTCCGGACCGCGCCTCGACCACCCGAGCTACGCCGCCCTCAGCACCGACGACCGCATCCGCGTCTGCAAACTCGCCGCCCTGCTCCGCGTGGCCGACGCCCTTGAGCGCACCCACGCCCAGCGCGTCGCCCAGTTGGAAATCCGCCGCGAGTCAGACAAGCTCCGCCTCCGCCTGCCCGGCCTGGCAGACGCCGCCGTCGAGCGCCTCGCCATGGCCTCCAAAGCGGACCTCTTCGAGCAAGTCTTCGGCCTCCGCATCGTGATTGATGAAGATAATTAGATCGTGAATCGTGGATGGCGGATGACTCATCCATGATTCCACATCTTCAATCTTCAATCCACTATCTCCGGTCCCCTACCCACCATCTCTTCCATGTCCATTCCATATCTCAACCGCGAACTTTCCTGGCTCGAGTTCAACCAGCGCGTTCTCAACGAAGCCCTGCGCGACGATCTGCCGCTGCTGGAACGGGTGAAATTCCTCGCGATCACCGCATCGAATCTCGACGAGTTTTTCCAAGTCCGCATCGGCGGCCTGATGCTCATGCGCCGCAGCGGCCGCAAGACGCCGGACGCCTCCGGCCTCACGCCCGCCCGCAATCTAACCGCCCTGCGCCAGCGCGTCCTGAAAATGAGCGCGGACCAATACAGCCTGCTCACCGGCACGATCGTCCCGGCGCTGGAAAAATCCGGAATCCAGCCGCTCCAACCGCGCGAGCTCAACGTGGAGCAGGCCGCGCAACTGGCCGCGACTTTCGAGGATGCCATTTTCCCGCTGCTCACGCCGCTGGCCGTCGATCCGGCAGGCGCGCCGCCCGTCGTCCCGGCGCTGCAGATCACCGTCGCCTGCCGCCTGTTTGACCCGGAATTCCAAACCACCCGCCACGCCCTCATTCCCATCCCGGAGGCGCTCGGCCGCCGGGTGAATGTCACGGTCGAGGGCGACAAACTCGCCTTCGTGCTCATCGAGGACCTCGTCGCCGCCCACGCCGCGCTGCTTTTCCCGGGGGAAACCGTCAACGCCACCACCGCCTTCCGCGTGACCCGCAATGGCGACATCGCCGTGCAGGAAGAGGACGCCATCGACCTCGCCGGGGAAATGGAAGACGTTCTAACCGCCCGCCGTTTCGCCGATACCGTCCGCCTCGAACTGCGCTCGGACGCGCCGCGCGACCTCGTCCGCGTCATCAAGCAGGTCACCGCCGCCACTCCGCAGGAGATCTATCGCGTCGATGGCCCGCCGGGACTCGCGTCATTCATGGAACTCGCGTTTCTATCAGGATTCGACCACTTGCGCGATGCGGACTGGCCCGCGCAGAACTCGCCCGCCATCGCGCCCGGCGCGTCGATGTTCGAGACCATCGCCTCCAACGACGTGCTGCTTTTCCACCCCTACGAATCCTTCGAGCCCGTGCTCCGCCTCATCGAGGAAGCCGCCGAGGATCCGGACGTCATCGCCATCAAGCAGGTCCTCTACCGCACCGCGCGGAAATCCCGGATCATCGACGCGCTGATCAAGGCGGCGGAAAACGGCAAGCACGTCACCGCCCTGGTCGAGCTCAAGGCCCGTTTCGACGAAGCCCGCAACCTCGACCGCGCCGACGAACTCCAGCGTGCCGGAGCCCAGATCGTTTACGGCGTGAAAAACCTGAAGACCCACGCGAAAATCTGCCTGATCGTCCGCCGCGAGTCCGGCCACCTGCGCCGCTACGTCCACCTCGGCACCGGGAACTACAACGAGACCACTTCCAGACTCTACACGGATCTTTCC
>CAYXZE010000392.1:0-2699 GCA_964469395.1 uncultured Luteolibacter sp. | reverse complement strand
CCGAAGTCAATGGCTGGTTGTTCTTCGTAAGACTCTTTCATTCTCTATTCCAAGCCGGTTTATCCCGGCGCTTTCACCGACCCCATGCATGCATTTGCTTAGAAAAAACATTCATGAATCATTTGCCCAAAACCGAATGCAGCAAGATAAACTATAGTTCCAATTGCTACTTTTGTGCATGCTTCAGAGAACAAGCCCAACCGACTCAAATCCCGAATATACAATGATGAAAAGATCAAACAACCAAAAAGCGAAATAACACCGAGGAACGTTCCGAAGACGCCGCATATCCCAAGAGTAAAAAATATCCAATATACCGATATTGACCTCATGTGACATGAACGGGGTCAGTGAACGGGGTCAATCTTAGATTTTCCATATTTTCTCATCCCTTTTCAAGGTCTTCTGTTCTTTTTTGTCCCGGCGGATCCGGTTGACCAGGCCGCTCACGTAGGAACCGTGACCCATCGCCAGGCGTTCGGCAAGCCAGTCGTTGCCAACCCAGGCATGGCTTTTGGCGGTTGCGGCGCAGATCACTTTGGCGCGGCCTCCCTTTCCCAGCAACATCAGCTCATCCTACTTCTTCCCCGGCTCTTCCTTCGCCGGCACGTAGATCAAGCCGCCGCCGTTGATGCAGTAGCGCTGGTCGGTGGGCGTCTTGTAACCCTCGCCGGAAAACACGTGGCCGAGGTGGCCGCCGCATTTCGCACAGACCACTTCGGTGCGGATCGTACCCATGGAGGTGTCCTCCTTGAGGGTGACATTCTCGGCCTTGGCCGGATCGTAAAAGGACGGCCAGCCGCAGCCGGAGTCGAATTTGTGGTCGGAGGAAAACAACAGGGCCTTGCAACCGGCGCAATGATAGGTGCCCTTGCCCTGATGCTTGAACTCCTTGTAAACCGCCCCGTTAGGCCGCTCGGTGCCGGACTCGCGGAGGATGTGGTATTGCTCCGGCGTGAGCAGTTTTTTCCACTCCTCATCGGTTTTGACGACTTTTCCGGCAGGCTCGGCGGGGGCTTCGGGGTGGGTCTCCATGACAGGTTTCTTTTGATCCTCGGCGGAACATGCGGCGAGGGAAAGGGAGAAAATCAAAGTGCTGATGGAGCGGATGGTAATCATGAGTCGGATGAGGTTTCCTTGCAGGCTAGAACCGGCAGGCTCCGGTTTCATGCGTTTTTTTGCAATGGCCTCGGAGGCGGCTTGGAAAAGCATGAATGCGGGATTCGCGCTCCGGGTTTCCACGGTTCATGAGAGGGCGATGGAATGAGAAGAATCTCTTTTCATCGTCTTCCCATGGGCAGTGGCGACCGAAGTTCGCCACTCCTTAAGGCGCGCGTCAGGCGAATTGCTCGACAAGCACGGCCTTCGCGTAGTCGCGGTTCATGCGGGCGATGTGATCGACGCTGATTTCCTTCGGGCAGGCGGCCTCGCACTCGTATTGGTTGGTGCAGTTGCCGAAGCCCTCGGCGTCCATCTGGCGGACCATCGCCAGCACGCGCTTGTTGCGCTCCGGCTGGCCTTGCGGCAGGTGGCCGAGGTGGGAAACCTTGGCGGCGACAAACAACATCGCGGAGGCGTTTTTACAGGATGCCACACACGCCCCGCAGCCGATGCAGGCCGCGGCGTCGAAGGAGGCGTCCGCGTCGGCCTTGGGAATCGGGATCGAATTCGCATCCACGCTGGAGCCGGTGCGGACGTCGATGTAACCGCCGGCGGCGACGATGCGGTCGAAGGCCGAGCGATCGACGATGAGATCCCGGATCACCGGGAACGGATTGGCGCGGAACGGCTCGATCCAGATCGTGTCGCCATCGGTGAATTTCCGCATGTGCACCTGGCAGGTGGCGATGCCGCGCTCCTTGCTGTGTGGGATGCCGTTGATGGTGAGCGAGCACATGCCGCAAATGCCTTCGCGGCAATCGTGGTCGAAATGGATCGGCTCCTGTCCGTCGAGAATCAACCGGTCATTGACGATGTCGATCATCTCCAGAAATGACGCTTCCGAAGGGATGTCCTTCGCATCGTAGGTTTCGATTTTACCTTTCGCGTTGGGGCCGGACTGGCGCCAGACTTTGAGTGTCAGATTCATGGGAAATTTCGCTGCGAGGGTGAAAAAATAGCTGGCACGGTCCTCAGCGGTCGATGCCGTGGCGAGAGTAGCCGGGAGATTGTGCGACGGGCTAGGAGAAAAATCCGGTTTCACGATCGATTTCCGCATTTTTCATCCATCCCGGGACGTCACGAAAAAATCGTGAAAATTTCTGAAAATCGTTTGACGAAACCTCCGGCAGCTGATTCTTTCCCGCGCGTCGCGACAACGCAAGGCGGTCCGATTGAGCTTCCCTCCGAGTTTTGGGTTTTTCTCCGAGGGTTATCGATCGGGCCGCTTCTTTTTTGAACGGAGTGCGGACATTCTGCCCGCAATGCCAATGAAAGAGCGAAAGAAAAAGGCCCGGGAGATCGGGCCTTTCGCAGTTCATTGGCAGGTGGGCCGAAGTCCCACCCTCCCTATCAGGCTTCGGCGGCGACTTTTTCCTGAGCCAGTTTGGGATCCTTGTAAGTGGACTGGACGTAAACCTCGCGCAACAGCTTGTGCTCGATCTGGCACGGGCTGTGGGCCATGAGGTCGGCACCCTTGTTGTTTTTCGGGAACGCGATCACCTCGCGGATGCTGTCCTCGCCGGCCGCCAACATGGCGA
>CAYXZE010000391.1:0-2703 GCA_964469395.1 uncultured Luteolibacter sp. | reverse complement strand
GCGTCGATGCGGTGAGATGCCAGAATGGCGGTTTCATGAGCAGCGCACTCGCATCGGCACTCGCATCGGCGGTCGCAGACCGCCGCTACATTTACGCAGGAGTGTCGTGACTCCTTAGGGTCTGAACTCCCGCACCTCACTCTTTCTCCGTTTCCTCTGTTACCTCCTGTTCATTCTCCCGCCAATAAAAAACCGGCCCGCCGCGAACGGAGGACCGGTTTTCCTGAAAATCCCCGCTGTTGGCGGTTAGAACTGCGAGCTGAGCGAGAAGTTGAACTGGCCGCCCTTGTCGGCTTCCTTATCCGGTGAGGAAATCGGGATCGCGTAGTCGAGGGCAAGCGGCAGCGGGCTGATCGGCAGTTTCAAGCGGATACCCACGCCGACGTCGCTGTAGATGTCGTTCGGGCTGATGTCCCAGCTATCCGCGTTGACGAAGCCGGTATCGGAGAACACCGCGGCACGCACGGTCTCGATGATCGGCACGGTGTATTCCAGCGAGATGTAACCCAGGGAGTTTCCACCATAGACTTCGTTGGTGTAGTCGGAATCGCGAGGCCCGACATCGCGGAACTCGAATCCGCGGAGCGTCCGGCCACCGCCGAGGAACATGCGCTCGAAGATCGGCACCTCGCCGCCGTTCACGCTGTCCACGAAGGCCAGCTCGCCGTTGACCGAGAGGATCGAGTCCCACTTCAAGTTCCAGTGTTTCTGCCCTTGGGCGGAAAACGTGAAGGTGTCCACATCGCCACCCAAGCCGGCGTAGGTCGCGCCGATGTCGATCTTGTGGCCGCTGCGGGGCTGCACGCCGCTGTCACGGCTGTCGTAAAGATAGTTCACGGAAAGCGCGCTACGCAGGTAATCCCCGCCGATGGCTTCTTCCGAGAGGTAAGAATTGTTGCCATTATCACCGGCGAAATTCCGGTTTACATAATCGCTCTCATCGACTTCCGAATCGATGCCCACTTCCTCCAGGCGATACTCCGCCCTGATCGAGCTTTTCTTGCCGAGCGGTTTCCTGAGCGAGATCGCGCCGCCCATGTTGGTTTGCTCGTAGTAGTCGCTGAAATAGGTCGATTGCTTGTAGAACAGCTCGCCGCCCAATGCCAGTTGCCGGTCCAGGAACCAGGGCTCCACCAGCGAGACGCTGAACTCGGAACGCTCGGAACCCGCGCGCAGGCTCATCGAGAAACGCTGTCCGCCACCGGTGAAGTTCCAGGGGTTGAAGAGGTCGAAGTTGGACTGCTCCAGGGTAAGGAAACCGACGATGCTGTCGATGGAGCTGAAGCCGGCACCCACGCCGATCGTGCCCGTTTGCTTTTCCTCGACGAGCACGTTGACATCGCGATAACCGGAGCCGCCGGGCGAGCCGGTGGCTTGGACATCGCCGAAATACTGGAGGTTTTCGAGACGCGCCTTGGTGGTGTCGAGTTCCACGGAGTTGAACTGGTCACCCGGCTTGAGCGGGATTTCCCGGCGGATCACCTTGTCCTGAGTCTTGATGTTGCCGGAAATGTTCACGCGGCCCACCCGGAAACGGGAGCCTTCGGTGATGCGATAGGTGATGCTGACCCGGTTCGGTCCGGCATCGCGGATGTCCGGCGTCACCAGAGCGTCGGCGTAACCGCGCGAACCGTAGTAGTTGCGGATCATCGTGATGTCGTCGCGCATCTTTTTCGAGGAGTATGCGTTCTCTCCCGTCAAGGTCAGCGACGGATAGAGCTCCTCGGATTTGAAAACGGTCATCTTGCCGAAGCCGACACCGGCGACGGTGTATTTCTCGCCCTCGTTGATCTGGATCACGAGATCCGTGCGACCGTCACCGACCGCATCGCGGCGGATCGAGGCCGTGGCCCGGAGGTAGCCCTTGCTGCGGTAGTAATCGAGAACGGCGTCAAGATCGGTGTCGAGCTGGTCGGACTCGAAACGGCCGGACTTGGTGAGCCACGAGAACCAGCCCTTTTCCTTCACCTTCATTTCCTTGCGGAGTTCCGGGCCGGTGAACGCGTGGTTGCCCTCGAAACGGATCTTGCGGATCTCGTTTTTCTGGCCCTCGTCGATCACGAAAATCAGATCGGACAACCCGGCCTGGCCGGTCGCCTGGGTGCGGTGCGTCACCGTCACGTCGGGATAACCGTATCCCTGATAATATTTCTCGATGTTGCGGCGCGCTTCGAGGATCTCCGCATCACTCATCACCCCGGTGGCCTTCAGCTTCGACTCCTTGGCCAGCTTCTGGTCGCTGAAAATCGAGTTGCCCACGAAGCCGACGCCACCGCGCATCGGCCGCGTCGTCACTTCCGCGATCAGCTTCACGCTGCCGCCGACCGGCTCCGCGAGGAAGCGCACGTCATCGACAAGGCCGGATTCGTAAAGCGACTTGATGTCGTTATCCAGGCTCTCCGCGCGATAGGTCGTGCCGGCCTTGGTGGCCATCAGGTTCCGCAAGCGGGCCTCGTCCACCGTTTTCGCGCCGTTGTAGCGGATGGTGACGGATGAAATGTTTTTCCCCTCGAAATCCTGCGCGTGCAGGGTGCCGGCGAGCGCCAGCACGGAAAGCGAGGTGATGGCGGCGAATTGGCCCACGCCACGCGGCATGAGGAATGAAGGAGAAGTTGGAAAACGCATGCGTGTTTTTGTGGTTGCGAGATGAAGCCGCCCGCCCCCCGCCTCGTCAAGGCCAATAGCAAGGTCGATCTTCGATCG
>CAYXZE010000390.1:0-2709 GCA_964469395.1 uncultured Luteolibacter sp. | reverse complement strand
ACAGAATCATTCGGGACAAAATGATTTTGTCGGCTTCTTCGGAGGGATTCATTGATGATTGTGGATTGTTGATTTTTGATCTGCGGTTTCCGCCGGGCTTGGCCTCTTCCAAATCAAAAATCCTCAATCCTCAATCCATCAGATCGGGTGAGTCGCCGCACCTTTCCAACCTATTAAAAATCAGCGGCTCCCATCTTCCTTTCCAAGCTAATGTATCCGCCTTACCGGGACCCCGCGTTCATCCCGCCTTGTAAAGCTCCGCGAATACCATGATCCCGCCCGCCGTGTGCAGCGTGCTGACCACGATCACATCCGCCGTGGCCCCGATCTTGGCGATGGCGTGATTGACGACAATCATCGTGCCATCCGGCAAATAGCCCACGGCCTGGTGATCTTCCTTGCCGGTCCTGACCAGCGCCACGCGGATCCTCTCGCCCACCGCCACCGCAGGCTTCAGCGCATCGTCAAGCTCATGAATGTTGAGCACGTCCACGCCCTGGATCTTCGCGACCTTCGCCAAATTTTCATCCACCGTCAGCAGCCTGGCGCCGAGCAAGCGGGTCGTCTCGATCAAACGGGCGTTCAGCGAATCCGCCTCGCCGGACTCAGGGGAATCGTGAATCGAAATTTGAACATCCGCCGCCTTTTGCAACTGCTCCAGACAGTCCAGCCCCCGCCGGGCACACTGCCGATCCTCGCTCGATCCCGTGTCCACCTTCGCCTGCAAATCATCAAGCACGTAACGCGGCACGATCAACCGCCCGTGCAGGAAACCCGAGCGGAAAATCCCCAACACCCGTCCGTCCATCACCGCCTCCCGGTCCAGCACCACCGGCTGGCCAGACAGGGAATCCTGACGGAACCGGACATACGGAATGATGAAGGCGAAGTCGTCGCGATTGCTCCGCAACGCCAGCACCGCCCCGAGAAACCCCAGACTCGCGAACAAGGTCACATCGATCGCCAGCCGCAACGCGTTCACCAGCACATCCATTTCCACCGAGCTGACGCCCTTCCCCTCCAGCATGTTGTCGCGGAACGCCAGTTCCAGCAGATGCGAAATATCCACCCGCGTCAGCAGCCACGCGCAAAACAAACCCACCCCCAGCCCGAAGCTCGCCGTGGAAAACCCGCGCAGGGTGAACCCCTTCATCAGCGTCTCGAGCCAAATGAAAAAGCACGCGATCCCGAGCCCGCCGACCATGCCGGTGCCCACCGAAATATCGAGCGTGCCCCTGGTGCTCATGGCGATCGCCACGCCCGCGGCCTCACAGACCAACAGATAGGTGAGGCGCGCGACGTTGACGGAAGTTTGGGATGTCATGGAAAATTTCGTGGTTCACCTTCCCCGACGCCACCCGCTTCAGCAAGCCGAAACCGGAGCGCTCACCCCTGTTCGTCCGCCGTCGCCTTGATGTCCGTCAGCGCGGCGATGAAATCTCCGAGAATATCGGCGGGCACCATGATCGTGTCGCGATTGCCACCGACGTCCTCGGTGATCTTCACCACCATGCCGCGGGAGTTCTGCTTGAGATCGAGATAGAACGTTTTGCGATCCGCCAGAATTTTTTCGGTGTGTAATAAATCAGCATCCACTTTGACCTCCGGGTTGGTTAACTTATCCAAAGTAAGTTGAACGAGCCGTTGAATGTCAATGGAATTCCTTGACCGCGCCCCGGACGCACTGTGCGATCCCGCCCCCCGATCCATGCGAGACCTCCTGCCACCCGACCGCCCCGCGCTGGTGCTTGCGCCGATGCAGGACGTGACCGACCTGCCCTTCATGCGGATCATCGCCCGGCGGGGCGCGCCGGATTGGTTCGTGACCGAATATTTCCGCGTCCACCCGGAGTCCTGCCTGAACCGCTACATCCTCCGCTCCATTCAGGAAAACGAAACCGGCCGACCGATTTTCGCCCAAATGATCGGCCGCGATCTGCCGAGCCTCATTCGCACGGCCCGGGAGTTGGAAAAACTCCCCGTCGCCGGCATCGACCTGAACCTCGGCTGCCCCGCCCCCATCGTCTGCCGCAAGGACGCGGGCGGCGGCCTCTTGCGCAGCCCGGAAACCGTCAACCGCCTGATCGGCAGCCTGCGCGAGGCGATTTCCGGAAAATTCACCGTGAAGACACGCGTCGGCTACACCACGGCGGATGAATTTCCCGCGCTGTTGGAAATTTTCCGCAGCCACGCCATCGACGGCCTGACCATCCACGGCCGCACCGTGACGGAACGCTATCAAACCCCGGTCCATCCCGCCTGCGTGCAAACCGCCGTCCAGGCGATGCCCTGCCCCGTCATCGCCAACGGCAACGTCGTCGATGCCGAAACGGGCCTCTCCTATCTAACGAAAACCGGCGCGGCGGGCCTGATGGTCGGACGCGGCGCGATCCGCAACCCGTGGATTTTCCCCCAACTCGCCGCCGCCTTTCATTCCACGCCCCCGCCCGCCCCGACCTATCAGGACTTGTGGGAATACGTGCGCGAACTCTACGACGAGATCGCCCGCGAAACCCAGAAATTCAATCCCCTCGCCCACGTCCAGCGGATGAAAAAAACGCTGGCCTACATCACCCACGGGCTGGAGGGCGAATTCGAATACGAAATGCGCCGGATGAAAACACCGGAGGATTTCCACGAAACCTGCCGCCGCCACCTCGACCACGCCATCCCCCTCCCCGCCAAGCCTCCCGTCGGCTCCAAGCTTTT
>CAYXZE010000389.1:0-2735 GCA_964469395.1 uncultured Luteolibacter sp. | reverse complement strand
CGGGCGGATGAGATTCTGAAAGAGAAGGAACTCGACCGCTACCCGGCGGGTAAAGTCCGTTCGCTCAAGGTGGCGGAAACGCCGCCGGGGGAGGAGTAGGCCGTGGCGGCGGTTATCCAAACAGCTCGCGGCCCGCAACTTCCAAACCGGACCCCGCGTTCAAGATGACCTTGAAGCGCGCGAATGGATTCGATAGCAAACCCCACGTGTTCAACAAGATTTTCGCCCTCACCCCCGAGACATCGGTTTCACCCGCCACTTTCAACGATCCCCTGGCGTTGAAAACCGAATGGCTTCCGCTCAAGCCGGGAGGAGCGAACTTCAAGACAAGTCATCTCCATCGGATCACTTCGACCCGCTGGGAATTCCGGTCCTCCACGGCCATGAAATGTTTCAGCGGCCTGTTTTTCATCATCGGAATCGCGGTCTGCATGACCGTCCTGAGCAAATTTATCCCGCCAGCGGACGATTCGCCGGACTCCGCCCTCTTGTTCCTAACAATCATCGGCGTCTTCTTCTCGCTCGCCGGAGGCCTGCTGGGATACTCAAGTCTGGTGCCCGCCGTTTTTGACAAGGATCGCGGCTATTTTTCAAGAAACCGGAAGAAACCGGAACACCTGGCGGATCCATCGAAGCTCAAGAACTACGTGGAGTTGAACCGCATCCACGCACTTCAACTCCTGAAGGAACGCTGCAAGGCAAACAAATCCTCGTATGACAGTTACGAACTGAACCTCGTGCTCGATGACGCCACCCGGATGAACGTGATCGATCACGGGAATCTCGACTCCATTCGCGACGACGCGCGCGGGCTTGCCGAATTTCTCGGCAAGCCGTTATGGGATTCCATCTGAGGAAGCGCCGCGCTCACGTCACCCGCCAGAGCCTGAAACCAAACATGGGGCTTGGCGGTTGGAAACCGCCGCCACGTTCGCAGCTTTGTAATTTGACAGCGGCATTGCCGCATTGCAGCATTACAGCATGATCAGCATTCCAGTTTCAAAACGCGGAACCATTACCTTGCCCCCGGAAATGCGGCGGAGTCTGGGGCTCGATGTCGCGGCACACCCGATGATGCTCGTGGAGTTGAGGGACGGAGGGGTTTTCCTGCAACCGGCGGAAGCTCTGCCCGTGCGGGACATTTCACAGGAAACCTTGCAGAAATGGATCGCGGAGGATGAACGCGATGCGGAAGAATTCTGGAGAAAGACCGGCAAAGCGTGAGAATTTTCCTGGATAGCAGCGTTTTGCTTTCCGCTTGCGGTTCGGAGAAATCGCTCTCGCGTCTGATCATGGAACTGGCCGCCGAGCGTGGATGGCATTTGATCTCGGCGATGTATTGCCGGGCGGAAACTGGCAAAAACATCGGCAAGCTCGGGATCTCCGCCGTGGCGCGATGGCCGGAAATGCAGGCGCAAGTCGAATGGGTTCCGAACGCCCTGACCAGCAGGAGACCACTGTTGCTGGCGGCCTCCAAAGACAAGCCGGTCCTGATATCCGCACTCGCCGCGCGGAGCGAAGTCCTGCTCACCTTGGATAAAGCCGATTTCGGTCTGCTGCTCGGAACCTTGGTTTACGGCATGCAGGTGACCACGCCGCGCGATTTTCTGCTTCAGGCAGGGCCGAGCTGAGAGGAGTGAACCGAGGGCAACACCCTTAATTAAACTCGGCGCGATCATAAAGATCCACCAAGGCCAACGACGCATCGATCTCCGGCAATGGAATCACCGCATCCAACCCGACGTGGTGCTCGATGGTAAAGCCGCCACCCGATTTCCTGCGGTGCAGGCTGACGGAGGGCTTTTCCGGCTCGACGAAGATCAGGACTTTGAGCGAGGGCAGCATCAGGTAGGCATCGCGTTTTTCGCCCAGATCCGTGCGGCGGGTCGAGTCGCTGAGGACTTCGATGACGACCACCGGCTGGTCTTGAAAATGATCCGTGAGAGGATTCGGATGGCAGACGACCATTGCGTCCGAGTAGTAGAACCGGGTGTGATCGGGAAACTCGATGCGAACCTTGGTGTCGCTGTTGAATGGCTGGCAGGCTTTCCCGCGTAGCTGGGGGCCAAGCGTCATGAGAGAATTCAGAGCGATCACGTTGTGCTGATTGGTCGCTCCCGCCATCGCATGCACCTCCCCGCCAATGTATTCATGTTTCACGCCACTGACTTCTTCCCCGGCCAGATAGTCGGCGATCGAAATCAATTCGGGATGTTCCAAAGCGGTCATGCCCGCAGGTTAAAGAGATTTCCCCGAAGTCGCAACTTCCAAACCCGGACCTCAATCCTCCTCATCCTTCGCGCCCTTCACGCGAACCTTGCCGCGGAGTTTGGCTTCGATGAAGGGATCGAGATCGCCGTCCATGACTTCCTGGATGCTGCCGGATTCCTGGCCGGTGCGGAGGTCGAGGACTTTCTGATAGGGCTGGAACACGTAGGAGCGGATCTGGTTGCCCCACGAGACGTCGCCCTTTTCGCCGTAGGCGCGGTCGGCCTCGGCTTTTTGCTTGTCCTCCTCGATGGTGTAGAGCTTGGCCTTGAGGATCTCGAAGGCGAGCTCGCGGTTCGCGCCCTGGGTCCGCGCGGCGGTCGAACGGATGAGGATGCCGGTGGGGAGGTGGCGCAGGATGACGGCGGTTTCCACCTTGTTGACGTTCTGGCCGCCCTTGCCGCCGGAACGGGTGGTGGTGATCTCGATGTCCTTCTCGTTGATCTCGATCTTGATCTCCTTGGAAA
>CAYXZE010000388.1:0-2750 GCA_964469395.1 uncultured Luteolibacter sp. | reverse complement strand
GGAGTTGGACGGGCATGGGAAAAGACAGAAGACGGGGAGACGGGAGATGGGAGATGGGAGATGGGAGATGTGCGGTTCTTAGTCTTGTGTCTTGTGTCTTTCAGTCTTCTGTCTTTCGAGAGCGAAGCTCTCAAGATCGTGGCCGTGTTCTCTGGCGGATTTTACGAGCAGCTCGGAATGGTTGATCCAGCGTTCCAGCGAGGAGCGGAGGGTGGAGATGCGCTTGCGGAAGAAGTTGTAGGGCAACAGGCAGAGGACGGCGATCGCGATGCCGCAGGCGGTGGCGATGAGCGCCTCGCCGATGCCGCCGGTGACTTTGGAGACGGCGAGCTCGGAGTCTCCGATGGCGGCGAAGGAGCCCATGAGGCCGGCGACGGTGCCGAACAGGCCTAACAGCGGGGCGAGGGTGATCATGGTGCTGAGCACCCACATGCGGGCCTCGGATTTCTCGATGAGGTGGGTGGCGTGCATCTGCATGGCGGCGAGCATGGAGGTGTTGGCGTGGGACATGCCGTCGCGGAGGTTGGTGAGGTAGGGTTCCCCGGTATTTTCTTCGCCGAGTTGCCAGGCGGTTTGGAAATCTCCGGTGCCGAGGGCTTCGCGGGCCTTGTCCTGAAGGCCGGGGCGGATCTTGGTCTGGAGGGCGGACCACCAGACGGAGCGGTCCAGGATCACGCAGAGGGAGAGCAGGAAGGCGAGGAGGATGGGCCACATGACCCAGCCGCCTTCAATGAATTTTTCGACGACGATATTGGCGAGCACTGGATGGTTTGAAGTTAGATGTTAGAAGTTGGCGGTTGGAAGAACGGTCAGTTCAGTCTGAAGACGATGGGGCGGGTGTATTTGGTGGTGGTGCCGGGGGGGAATTTCCAGCGGCGCACGGCGCTGACGGCGCGCTCGTTGAGAATGGGCCAGGGGGAGGGGCTTTTGGCGTAGGCGGAGACGACGCTGCCGTTTTCACCGACGACGAACTCGACGACCACGGTGCCGGTCTGGCCTTTGGCGCGGGCTTCGGCGGGGTAGGACGGGGCGGGCATGCGGCCGCCGGCGAGGCGTTTGGCGTCCGACATGCCGCTGCCGCCATTGCGTCCGCCGTTGCCGGTTTTTCCCGCGCTGTCGGCCTTGCCTTGCGGGGAGCCGCCGGTGGCGCTGGTGGGCTTGGTGGAGCGGGTGGGGGCCTTGCTGTTGATCTTGGGGACCGGGCGGGGCTTGGTGGGAGCGGGGGCGGCGGTCTCGCTCGGGATGACGGCTGGAGGCGGCATGTCCGGGATTTCCGGCAGCGGAGTGATTTCCGCGACATCCGGCATTTCGGGCGGGGTGGGCAGGGTTTCCTCTTCGGCGATGGGGACCTCGTCCTCATCCGCGCTGCCGGTGCTGCCGGTGTCGGTTTCCTGCGACGGAGGGGTGTCGCCGAGGGTGAAGTCCTCGGTGAGCATGATGGATTCGAGATCGGCGTAAGGATCCTTAGCCTTTTCCTGATGGAGGATTTCTACGGTCACTGGAATGGCAATCCCAATGGTGCCAAAACCCGCGACGCTGAGCCAAGTGGCCAGCGTGCCGATGTTGATGGCGTAGATGAATGGGGACATGGTGTCGTGCGGGGCGCTTTAATGAGACTCACTCGCAATAAAGACAAGGGAAATTTATCACATTTTCAGCTCCAGGGCGTTTTTTGCCATTTGTAGCGAGCGAAGGGTCTGGATCGCGCGGGCAACCCGTTCCGTGTCATGGGCGTGGAGTTGGACCCGTTTTTCCAGGTCGGCTTGGGCAAGGAGGAGTTCGCGGGCCATTTCCTGTTTGAGCGTGTCATTTTCCGCGAGCGGTCCGTTGGCGGTCAGCCATTCGTGGATGAATTCTCCGAGGAAATGGGGTTGGCAGATGCGGTAGATTCGCGCGCCGTAGCGCACGAGGTCGGCGATCCAGACGCTGCGGTAGCCGGATGTGCGGGCGAGGGCGAGGGCTTCTTCCGCGGCATCGGTGGCGCGGGCGATCCAGTCTTCCGCCTGCTCCGCGCCGCGCGGTTCATCGAGCAACAGGGCGAGGGCCCGGCAGAGGATGCCGCGCGCGTGGATGGCGGCTTCGATGACGGGGGCGACGGGTTCCAGTTCCGAGAGGAAATTTACGGCCTGTTGTGAGTCGTGCCAGGCGTCAATCGTGCGACCGAGATCGAGCAGCACCCGCGCGCGGTTGGCGTGGAGCATGGAGGTCAGCATTTTCCGCTCCGGGGTGGTGTCGCGCCATTCGGCCAATAAATTTTCGGCGGTGGAAAATCCGGCGAGCGCGTCATCGGCGCGCTGGATTTCACCGCAGGCGGTGGCGCGGTTGATCCAGGCGAGGATGAGTCGGTTGGGGTAGGCGGGATTTTCCGAGAGCGGGACGAAGTTCATGGCCTCGATCGCCCGGTCGAGCGAGTGGATGCCTTCTTCCGGCTGGCCGAGAAAGCGGAGCGCGTCGCTGCGGTTGATCCAGGCGGCGGCGAGGATCCAGGCGGACTCCACGTCGCCGCGCCATGGTTGCGCTTCCCGGAGTTCCACGGCGCGGTCGAAGTGACGCAGGGCTGTCAGCCAGTCGCCCTGTTCCAGCCGTGCGATGCCCTCGAGCATGTGCCGCCGCGATTCCATCAGGCTAGAAGGGAAGATGGCTAACCACGGAATACACGGAATACACGGAAAAAGAGAAGATGATGGGGTATGGAGAACTCACCTTTTGAGTGAAAGCAGCCTCATTGGTGACTCTTTTATTTTCCGTGT
>CAYXZE010000387.1:0-2761 GCA_964469395.1 uncultured Luteolibacter sp. | reverse complement strand
CATTGGAAACCAACGCCGCAGAAAGAATCGCGACCCAGACGCTGAGTTTGTGAAGAATCATTTCTTAGCGAACGTCTAGCTCATCCACGGCGGGGAGAAAAGCAGGAATTCAAACAGGAGTGTTACCCGCCGTTGGATGGAGCGTCTTGTTGGCGGTTCTTTTTATGGTGGTTCGGATAGCTTTGGATTCTTGGTGTGAAGCTCTCTCCACGCCTTGAGAAACTTGGTTGTGGATTCCCACTGGTCGTCTGCATTCCACCACAGCTCGTCTGAAACGGAGTCGTAGATGACCACCACGTCGCCATCCGCTGAGTCAAATGACACCGCTGCATATCGCGAATCAGAACTTAAAGCGGTCTCGCTGTGTTCAACCGGATCGAGACTCCACGCAAGGTAGCGCCACTTGGCAAGCTTCTCGTCAGCTCCGCGAACTCTCACGGAATACTCGTATGAAATATCGCCATCATGAGACCGCCCGACACAAAGCGTTCCGCGATTCGGTATCTTGACTGTACCAATCGACGTCTTCCAGAGGGATGGTCCCAAGACGAGTCGAGGTCCGAACCATACTAAGCCACCGAAGACGAGGAGCCCCACGACGATAAACATGGCGCAACCTGCTGTCTGCTTAGTCGATGGTCGCCCCGTTGAACTTGCCATATCGCGAGATCTTCAATTTTCGCCAACGTCAAAGAGCACGCACCGCCACTAGCGGGAGCGAGCGTCGGACGCGAGGTTAGGGTTGTGGTTACGCTGGATCATGTAAACAGGGCGGCTAGTGGCGGTTGCTGTGTCTCGTCTTGTTAGTCGTCTTCACATTCCGTAGTGGATGTCATGGAGGGAGTAATCGATAAGCCCTCCGTCAGCTGCAAACACAAAATACCCGTAGGCAACGTGAGAGGAAAGAAACCCTCCCCGAACGTGCAGGCTCTCAAAGTAGGTGCATGAGGCAGCTCTATTCGCATCCGCTCGGGAAATCCCATTCGATACCAGAATCCCCTTGAACGACTCGTCGAGTGGTGCCGCCACCCGGTTTGAGGAAATGCGATTCGCCTCCAGCCATGTATCTAGCGCTGCGGATCGGGGTGACTTCGTGAGAACGTCGTCGCAACTTGTCTTCAATTCGGGATAGGAGGGCGTGCTGTCAGTGAGAATACATCCACCAACGAGCAACGCTCCAAGCGCTACCGTCGCACAGATCCAGCGCACTATCCGAGGCATCTTCATTCTTCGACTAACAGTATTTATTCGTAGGATCTCCTGACTGATATCCAAGAAGGAGTCCTTGGGGAAGATGTTCGTAATGCCTTGATTTAACAAGGTTTTTTTCGACCCGGGTGCGTATATCCATCGGTTGGGGGCGGGGGTTTTCCGGGTGGGCTTCTCTAGCGGATATGAGGGGGAGGGGGCGGTGTGATGTTCTCATGAACATTTTTCTTGACCGGTCGGGGTGTTGGTTTTTAGCACCAGAACCCGCGCCGTGCCGGGTGTGGAAAGCAGAGTAACTTGGCTGGAAAAATGGGGAAAGGATGTCCTCCACGACAGGCTGGGACAGGATGTCCCAGCCACAATTGCGTCTCAAGTTCCTCGGGAGCGTCAACACATTACACACATTACAAAAGTGTTACTCGGGAGGGGGGCATGAATGCGGCGAACATGCGTTGGTGTTGGAGGAAGGATTTGGCGGGATTCCGGGAGGCGGCCGGGGAGCGTTCCGGGTTTTAGCTGGTTTTGGAGTGGTTTGAAGTGAATCGGGATGAGTTGATGGAGTTTCTCCGGGGTGAGGATTTGTTGGGCTGGCCGGAGGGCTATCGGAATTGCCCCCGCCCATGAGAAGCCAATGGAAAGCGCTTTGCTCGGCTCATTGGCTGCTCATGGGCATGGCGGACGGATTCCACCGTTCCTTGCGACCTGCCACTTTCAGTCCACCCATCACTATTTGCGCCATTTCAAAGAATTTCGGCGATTTTCTCTCTCCCTCTGAGACCGTTGCGTTCTCTCGCGGCAAATTTTCTCCGAGTCGGAAAATCCGCATGGGGGGTTGCAATTTCAGGAGATCTGCCCTACTCCCCCGGGTTCCACGACCTCACCTCATGACTCCGATCCGCAAAATCGCCCAGTTTGCCGCCGCTCTTGCCACGCTTTTCCTGGCGAGCTGCGCCAACCAGAAGCCCGCCGCCCAAGTCGCCACGGAAGGCAAACCGACCAATCCTTATCCGGCCGGCACCTACGATCACTTCAAGGCCGAACCCACCTATCCGAAAACCTACTCGGTCTGGAAAAACGAGGAAGTCCTCTCGCGGACGAACGCCGGAAACTCCTCGATCCGCATCAGTCTTTCCAAACAACGGGGCTTCCTCATGAACGGCGACGACGTCGCGCTGGACTATCCGATCTGTTCCGGCATCCCGAGCCGCCCGACGCCTCCGGGCACCTATTACATCCTCGAAAAGATCGTGGACAAGAAGTCTAATAAATACGGCAGGATCTACGATGCCGAAGGCAAGCTGGTGCACGGCGACGCGGAATTCGGCCTCGATCCGATTCCCGAAGGCGGTCGTTTCGACGGCGCACCCATGCGCTATTGGATGCGCCTGACCAATGACGGCATCGGCCACCACATCGGCCCGGTGAAACGCCGCCCGGCGTCCCACGCGTGCATCCGCGGCCCGAGCGCCACGATGCCGGTCGTCTATTCCAAGGTGAAGCTCGGCACCCGCGTGGTTGTCGAATAACGCGGAGAAGGCGCGGCAGCCATTTC
>CAYXZE010000386.1:0-2774 GCA_964469395.1 uncultured Luteolibacter sp. | reverse complement strand
GCCCTCTTTTCTTGTGTCTTGCGTCTTGCCGTCTTCTGTCTTGCCGTGGCAAGGCGGGGAAGAGTGATGGCAGAATGATTGATGGCAGAATCATTTTTGGAATCCCGCCGTTCCTGCCTCCATCCGGCTCTTGACGGATTCACGCGTTCCGGCGAATCCTTTCCGCATTGAAAACCATTCACTTCATCCCGCCCGCCGTGGCGCTCGTCTTGGTCGGCATTTGGAACGTCGTTCAAATGCGTTCGATTTCCTCGCTGGAAAAAAACTCCGCCGGTTTGCAGGAAAAAATCTCCGCCGCCACGGTTTCCGGAAACACTTCCGGTGAATCGCCGCGCGGGGGACCGCGCGATCCGTCCGCATCCTCCGCCCGCAAGCAGCCGATCGACTGGGAAAAACTCTCCGCCGGACTGGAGGAGCTGGATGACATGGAGCTGGAAGACCAGATCGAGGCGATGACCCGGGCGGAACTCCTCGCCGCGCTTGAGGCGGTGGCCGCGCTTGAAGCCGGCGAATCACGGGACGAGCTGGAATCCATGCTGCTTGACTCATTGATCGAGCAGGATCCCGAGCAGGCTTTGAAACGCTTCGCCGACCGCATCGCAAGCGATGCGGACGGCGTCGGCTGGCAGCTCGCGACCGCCCTGGGCGCGTGGGCGAAAAAGGACCTGCCCGCCGCCACGAACTGGTTCGACCAGCAGATCGCCGCCGGGACCTTCGAGAGCAAGACGCTCGACGGAAAAAGCGAGATGCGCACGCAGTTTGAATCCGCCTTGATGGAATCCCTGCTGCTGACCGATCCGAATGCCGCCGGCCAGCGGCTCGCCGCACTGCCGGAAGACGACCGGCGGGAGGTCTTGGAGCTGCTTCCATTTGAAGACCTCGGGCCGGACGCGCAGAAAGCTTATGCGGAGCTGGTCCGCCAGTTGATCCCGGCGGACGAACGCGAGGGCTCCTTCGCCCACATCGCCTCCCAGCTCGTCAATGAGGACGGCTACACCGGCGTCAGCACGTTTCTCGATGCGGTGCGCGCCACTCCCGCCGAGCGGGCCGCGGCCGCGATCGAGACTGCGGAAACCCACTTCGAGTCGCTCGCCGCCGAAGGAAAAGTGACCCGCTCCGATGTCGATGCCCTGCGGGCATGGCTGGAGCGGCAGGCCCCGGGAAAAGTGGACGGCATCACCGGCAGGGCGCTCGCCGAGGCCGCCCAGGAAGACGGGGAGTTCACCTTTGAAGACGCTTCCCGGCTGGTTCTCGACTATCAGAAAAGCAGCGGCGGAGACGACGTGCTCGTCGGGTTTCTGGAAAGTTATTCCGCCCGCTCCAATTTGCAGGAAGCCCGGGAACTGGTGGATAAAATCCAGGATCCGAAACGCCGCGCCGAGATCGCCAAGGAGTTAGACTGACCCCGCGCACCATGAAATTCTCAATCGCCATTTCCATTCTCATACTCGCCGTCGGTGGAGCCACCGGACTGATGCACCGGAAACGCCTCGCGGTTTTACAAGACGAGCGGCACCAGCTCGTGACAAAGGCCGGGAAACTCGGCATCGCCATCGATCCGGCGGACGACCCGGACGGGACAAAAGCCCCTAGACGCCCGCGCGACCATTCCGGAACCCGCGCTGGCGGCATGGCGGCGGAAATGGTCGCTTTCGCCAAAGCCATCGAGCGGCATGAAAAAAGCGGGGAGGATTCGGATGAAGCCCTGGAAAAACGCGCCCGGGAAATGCAGGCGAAACTGAAGACGCTCGATGCCGCCCAGCTCAAGGGACTCATCACCGGCTTGCGCGCCGATCAAAGTCTTTCCGCCAAAACCCGCCAGAACCTGATCTCCCACGCCATCCTGATGCTCGGCGACGAACACCCCGCGGCGGCGCTCGCCCTCGTCACCGAATCGGCCGATTTGCTCGGGACCGACATCCTCGGCGGAAGCGTGATCTCCTCCACCCTCGGCCGGTGGGCCAGGCAGGATCCGCTCGCCGCAGTCGAGTGGGTCCGGAAAAACGCGGAGAAACATCCGGAGATCGTGGACGATGATGCGAAGCAAAGCATCATCGCCGGAGCGGCGGAGCACGATCCGGAACTCGCCTTCAAGCTCATCGGCGACATGCGCCTCCAGGACACGTCCGCAGCCATCGAGGTGCTCGTCGAGGCGGGGAAAACGTCCGAACAGCGCACCGCGATCCTCGGAGCCCTCCGCGAACACCTCGCCACCCTGCCGGTCGGCACGGAGCGCGACACACTCCTTGCGGAATCGTTGGAAACCATGGGGCGGAGCATTTCCAACGAATCGTTCGAAGCCGTCCGGTCATGGATCACCGCCGCGAATCTCACCCCGCAGGAGCGCGCCCGGTTCGCCGCCGGCCTCACCTATTTCAGCACCAAGCAGGACACCGGCCGCTGGATCGACTGGATGGCGCAAAACCTGCCGAAAGAGGAAATCCGGGAAAACGTGGACAACCTCATCGGCCAATGGACCCAGCAGGACTATCTGGCCGCCGGGAAATGGCTCAGCGCAGCAGCCGATGGCCCGGCGAAACAAGCGGCGATCCGCACCTACGCCGAGACCATCGCCGAATACGACCCGCAGGTCGCGACCCAGTGGGCCATGACGCTGCCCGCCGGGCAGGAGCGTCAATCCACCCTGGAGGCCATCCATGAAAACTGGCCGGAGAGCGATGCCGCGGGAGCCGCCGCCTTCGCAAAGGAACACGGAATCACCACCGAAGAGGAACCCGAAGAGGAACCCTGAATTTGAAGAAGATGTTCAGGTT
>CAYXZE010000385.1:0-2774 GCA_964469395.1 uncultured Luteolibacter sp. | reverse complement strand
TCCTCCGCGCCGCCGACAACACGCTTTCCATCGTGAGCGCCGGCGGCGCCAAGCGTCCGCTCGCCAAGGGCGTCATCCGCTACACCACCGACGGCTCGCCCGTCACCGCCACTTCGCCGATTTACGAAACGCCTTTCAAGGCCGAGGAGGGAAAACTCAACCTCACCGCCCGCTTCTTCTACCTTGGCGAATATCCTTACGCCCCGGTGACGATGAATGGCGAATTCGGCCTGCCCCGCGACCAGTGGAAAGTGTTGTCCGTCACGGGTAAAGCCGCCGCCACCGCCGCTTTCGACGGTCGCGCCGACAAGGCCTGGCGTTGCGCTGGCGGCGGCGTCCTGCCCCAGCATCTGGCGTGGAACCTTGGCGCGGAAGTGACTCTCACCAGCCTTTCCGTCCACTCCACCATCAAGAACGAAGACGGCCGCATCAAGGGCTTCGTTCTCTATGCCAGCGACGACGGCAAGACTTGGAACAAGGTGAAGGAAGGTGAATTCGACAGCTCCCCCAATGCCCGGAAAATCACCTTCGACGCCCCGTGCAAAGCCCGCTTCCTCAAGCTGGAAGCGACCAGTCTGCATCAAGGCACCGACATGGTGATCACCGAGATCGAAGCATTCGCGCATTGAGGCACGGGGTTGATTTCGGCTCCCGTTTTTCGGCTCCGGCGGTGTTTTTACCAAAGGGGCCGCGCCGTCGAAGTTTGAAACCGACACACTCGCATCGATCAATGACCGAGCCTCGCGCCCCGGGTTTTTCAAATGTGCGTTAGCATTTCCCTTGGCGAACCTCTCCCTCCGATCTAGAACCCCCGCGTCATGACCCGTTCATCCATCGAAGCCGCCGCCAAGATTTACATCGTCGCGCTGTCCGTTGTCTTCATCTGGACCGTGTACAAGGTCCTGGCGCAGATCGGCTGGATGTAAAAATAAGGAGCATGGACGTCTCGTCCATGAAGACGATGGGTGGGAAAGTGAAGCGTTAAACTCTCCCGCTTTCTCATTTCATCAGCAGGTGGGCCGGAGTCCCACCCTCCATAATTCATTTCCAACCCACGGCGACTTCGGCGATGTGGCCGCTCTTGTCGTCGTATTTGAGAAATCCGTGTTTCAAGGCGTATTCGTGGACGCATTTGGTGACTTTCACGTCGAAGGCGCAGTATTCGGCGATTTTCCGCAGAGGGGCGAAATCTCCGGATTTTTTGTGCTCCTGCCACCAGCGCAGCGCATCGAGGCCATCCGCGCTCTTGCCGGTGCCGAGTGACGCGGATGCCACGGAATCCAGCTTGAGGCGGAAGCCGATGATTTTCTCCAGCTCGAGCATCATGTCGAGGTTGAGCGTTTGCTCGGCGAGCGTGTGGAAAACGTAGGGCTGGAGGACCGGGTAGTCGAATTGCAGGTGGTTCCAGCCGACCACGAGATCCGCCCGCACCAGCTCCTCGCCGAGCTTCTCCATCTCGTTTTCCCCGTAGATTTCGTAAGTCCCGCGCGCGGTGCTGTAAGTCACCCCCACGGAGACGCCCATTTTGGCTTTGTTGGCCCCCCCGCCGACGTCGCCGAAGCTGCGCTGCGTTTCCAAATCGAAATAGACGATGTTTTTTCCGGCCACGCCGTCTTGTAACGGGTGGGGCGGGGGAGGGGCAAGTGTGATGGCGAGGAGAAATCACCCGTCGTTGCCGATCGTTTCCGTGGGACAGGAAGAGCGGGCTTCCTCCGCAGCGGCGAACTCTTCCGGAGTGACAGGCTGTTTCCAGACATACGACAGGCCCTCGTCGTCATCGCGCTTGAAGATCTCAGGCGCGATTTCCCGGCAGAGGTCGCAATCGATGCAGGTGAGGTCGTTGTAGTAAATTGGAAAATTTCGATCTCATGATCCAGCTCGCTTCGATGGGGATGGGTGCGGCATTCATCCCGCGGCGGAGTCTAAGCAGCTTTCGCCGGAAACGTCTCCTGCGGGTGCTTCATCCGCCAGTGGAACTCGGCCGTGAGTTGATGGTGATTTCACCGAAACATTCGAAATGCCCGGAACACGTCACGCGCTTCGTAGCGGGGATTCTGTTTTCCTAACAGGAATTGGCGGGGAAGCGGACTTGGCCTGATTTAACGCCGCAATCGCAAAACGAGTGCGGCGGCATCAGGCCAAGTGCGGATTTTCACGAATCAAGGCAGCGGTCCGTTGAAGCCGTGCCGCTGTCGGTGATGAAGATGTCCTGCACCACCTTCTGCGGCTATTCCAATTGTCGGGGATGAATGTAAGAGGTAGCTTCGTTTGAAAATGACCGATCATGTCTGATTCTGTTCGTGCCGACAAATGGCTGTGGGCCACCCGCTTTTACAAAACCCGCGGCCTCGCGGCGGAGGCGTGCGCGACCGGCAAGGTCAAACGCAACGGCCACCCGCTCAAACCCGCCTCGCCGGTCCAGCCGGGTGATTTGCTGGAGATGCCGTTCGTGGAAGGCCCGGGAGTCCGGGTGATTTCAGTCAGCGCGGTGATCGGATTGCGGGTGGGCGCTCCCGAGGCGCGGGCCTGTTATGAGGATCTAACAAGGCCGGAGGTTTGCGAGGAACTGAAGCGTTGGCTCGCCGCGAAGCGCGAGGCCGCCAAGGGTCGGCCTACCAAGCGGGACCGCCGTGAAATCGACAAAATTCATGGATTCTGGGACGGAGTCTGAAGCGGAGAATTCCAAATCGGCTTCAATCGGCCCGATTTTGTCCAAAAGCTGCGGAATTCACCATCGGTTTCGCGGGAGTTCATTCAAAAAATCCACCGGCACG
>CAYXZE010000384.1:1173-2782 GCA_964469395.1 uncultured Luteolibacter sp. | reverse complement strand
GGCGCGGATGTCAAAAACTCGATGTCCGTCGGCAGCGCGATGTCCATCCTCGCGCGCGGCGGCTACGTCGAGCGCTTCGACATCCCCAAAAAGCGGATGAAAGGCACCCGCCTGCTCAAGCCGGACGTGCTCGCCCGCACGCTCCAGTTAGACGAGGTGGCGATCGAGGAAAAGGACCGCCGCGACCGCGAAAAGCTCAAGGCCATGGTGGAAATGTGTTACTCGCGCACCTGCCGCCAGCAATGGATTCTCAGCTACTTCGGCGAGGACGAGGCCGGCCCCTGCGGCACCTGCGATGTCTGCCGCGACGAAGGCTCCGGCGAGAACCGCCCGCCCACGGCGGAAGAGGAACTCATCGTCCGCAAGGCACTCAGCGGCGTGGCCCGCATGTCGCGGCGCACGGCGCACGGCTGGGAAGCCAAGTTCGGCCGCGGCCGCATCGTCCAGATGCTGGCCGGCAGCAAATCGCAGGAAATCGTCGGCAGCCGCCTCGACCAGCTCAGCACCTACGGCATCCTCAAGGACAAGGGCGCGGGCTATTTGAACGCCCTCATGCGTTCTCTATCCGATGCCGGGCTCGTCCAGACCGTCACCGGAGAATACCCGCTGCTCACCCTCACCGAGCGTGGTGACAAGGTCATGCGCGGCACGGCGAAATACCGGCTCGTCTGGCCCGATCCCGAAGCCGGGCGCAAGGAAGTCGGCCTCAAGGACCATGGCTTCGACAGCCAGCTCTACTCGATCCTGCGCGACATCCGGGAGCGGCTCGCCAAGCGCGAGGACGTCCCGAGTTATGTGATCTTCGGCAACAAAACCCTCGAAGCCCTGTGCCGCTTCCAGCCCGCCAACCAGGAGGAAGCCCTCCACATCCCCGGCATCGGCGCGGCCAAGGTCCAGCGCTACGCCAAGCCGTTTTTGGAAGCCATCGCCGTCTGGAAAAAATCGCGGGGATAGTTCACCTCCTCAAAACCACCGGAGCTTCCACCATTCTACCATTTTATGACCTGCAATCCTTCTATGCGGTCAAAATGAGCATCCCGCGTAGCCAACGGCATGTCCAACTCCAACGCCACAGCTGCGATCCAGAGATCATTTTCCGGAATCGGCTGGCCTATGACTTCCAATGCCACCGCTGCGCGGGCGTAATGTTCGGCAGTAGCGCTATCGGGATTGAGGACCGCCACCACTTTTAAAAGCGCCATGATCTTAGCCTGATGTTTTGTCGGATCGGCGGATTTCAATGCCCCTTTCCAAAGTTCCCCCAACGCGACCAACGGCATGAAAAGTGGCTCGTCTACGGCGACAAGTTGGAATATGTCCAACCTCCCCCGGAAGTGGGCGATGATAGCGCTGGAATCCAGCAAGATGCCTTGCGACCGATCAGCCACGGGCTTCGATGCGACGTGAGTTATCCAACGCTTGCTCAAAGATTCGGCCATCGGACTCATTCAAATAGCCATGGGTTTCCCGAAGCACTTCAAACCGTTCCCGCTCGGCGGTTCCGCTCAAGCGGTGAACGTAGCGGGCCACCTCCACCAGCTTGCGCATGGGAAGACCATTGAGATCGCGGACGATGGATTCGATAACCGTCATGAGAAAACCGTAAAGT
>CAYXZE010000384.1:0-1073 GCA_964469395.1 uncultured Luteolibacter sp. | reverse complement strand
GATTTGGCGGAATTTCAATCTTCCCCGCCTGAAATCCCCCATCTTACTCTCCCCCATGCCCGCATCCATCGTGCTCAAACCACAAATCCAGCTCGGCATCGTCGCTACCCATTTCAAATTCGCCGGCGGCATCGCCCCGGATGAAAATGGCAGGCTGCCCCGCGATGCCGACGGCACGTTGCGCGTGCTCGCGGAAATGAAAAAACTCCTCGAACTTTCTCCCGTGAAACTGAACGCCGTGCAGATCTCATTCTTCTCCTCGGCCGATGCCGCAGACGTCGCGGAAATGACGGAGGGGCTCAGGGCGCTGGAGCTGGACGTGCATTACGTCATCATGGTCGGCGGCGCGAACCCGATGAACCCGGAGGATGAGAACGCGGTGGTCGCGCAGTTGGTCGCCAGCCTCAAGACCGCGATCCATCACGGCATCCGCAACGTCGCCTCCACCTCCATCGAGGAATGGATGAGCGCGGATCCCGCACGCACCGGCGCGGCGTTCGAGGCCGCCGTCGCCCAGAACGTCAAGCTCCACCTCCGCGCCTATCAGGAAGCGGGCGTGGCGGGTTCCTGCATTGAAAACTGGGACATCGAGTTTCTCCGCCCCGGCGAGTTCAAGACCTTCACCAACATCGAGCGCGGCTGGACCTTCGTCCATGCGATGAACCAGGCGCTCGGCAAAAATTTCTTCAAGCTCCTCGTCGATGCCGCCCACTGCGCGGATTCCGGCCTCACGCTCGCGGAAAACCAGGCACTCATCGCCCGCATCGCCGCCGCCGGCGAATTCGGGATCTTCCACGCCTCCGCCCCCACCACCCGCGGCTGCCTGTCCACCGACGACGGCTGGATCGGCGCGCTGTTAGCCGCCGCCGCGAAAACCGGGGAACTCAGGCAGGTCTTCGTGGAAGTCTTCGACCACACCGACCCCGCGCTCGAACCGCTCCGCCAGCTCGACCCCGGCCACGGCATCGACACCCGCGACGGCCGCAGTTACACCGAGGTCACGGCGGATGGCCTCGGCGACATCGCAAGACGCCTCAACAACCTGGCGGCCCGCGGGATCATCTGACAAATCC
>CAYXZE010000383.1:0-2790 GCA_964469395.1 uncultured Luteolibacter sp. | reverse complement strand
ATCCATCAGCTTGATGGCCGCGCCTTCGCCGAGGGCGGTGCAGCGTTCCTGCGGGCTGGAGCCGGGGACGTCGTAGGCGATGGTGGTGTCGAGGCCGATGCCGAAATCCGGCTGGATCTGGAGGGCTGAGGCCTGGGCGCCGCGGAGGCCGACTTCTTCTTGGACGGTGAAAACGGCGTAGAAATCGTAGGCGGGCTTGCGCTTGGATTTCTTCAACTCGCGGAGGGTCTCGATGAGGACGAAGACGGAGGCGCGGTTGTCGAGGGATTTCACGTTCACGCAATCGCCCAACTCGATGAGCGGGGAAAAGCGGGTGACGAAATCACCGACGGCGACGATTTTATCGACTTCCTTCTTGGTGAGGCCGGTGTCGATGAAGAAGTCGGTGATTTTGACATTCTTGGTTTTCTCGTCGGGCGACATGATGTGGACGGGCTTGGAGCCCATGACGCCCATGATGTCCCTACGGCCGTGGATGATGACGCGCTGGGAGGTGAGGGTCTTGGGGTCGAAGCCGCCGACGGGATTGAAGCGGACGAAGCCCTTGTCGTCGATGTGGGTGACGATGAAGCCGATCTCGTCCATGTGGGCGGCGGCCATGGTTTTTTTGTCGGCGGACCTGCCTTTCTTGAGGGCGATGACGTTGCCCATGTTGTCCACGCGGACGTCGTCGGCGAGGCCTTTGAGCTCGGCGAGGACGAGGTTGCGGATTTCCTTTTCGTATCCGGGAGCGCCGGGAGCTTCGCAAATACGGGCAAGCAAGGGAGTATCGATGGGCATGATGCGGGGAAAACTAGCGGGCGGAACGCGGCTGACGAGCGGAAATATTGCGACTTGGCGGGGAGCTGCGGGCGGTTACATTCCGGCCATGAAAGGCCATTTGATCATCGACCTCGCCAACCTGCCGGAAGAGGGCAAGCAATTCGCCGGCGACCTGCCGAAGGAAATTTTCGACCTGCCGGAAGACGATGCCCAGGCGGTCGGCCCGCTGTCATACGATTTGTGGGCGCACCGTTTCGGTTCCGAGCTGTTGCTGACGGGCACACTGTCCGCTCCGTTTGAATTCACCTGCGTGCGGACGCTGCATCCGTTCGTGCAAACGATCCGGCTGGAAAACGCGGCGATCTCGGTGGAAATCGAAAAAGAAGGCCCGCTGGACGTCACGGAAGCCTTGCGGGAAGAGGTTTTGATCGGCTTTCCGGTGGACCCGCGGTGCGAGGAAGGAGACGTGCCGCAAAAATGTGAAATCGATTCCCGATATTTATCAGTGGACAAGCCCGCGGAAGATGGGCTACCCACTCCGCCCCGCGCCGAGAGCGACGACCGATGGTCGGCTCTCGACATCCTCAAGGACCTCAAGGACCAACCTTAACTAAACTACGACCATGGCCGTACCAAAACGCCGCCAATCCAAAAGCCGCCAAAAAATGCGCCGCGGCGCTACCCGCTGGCGCGCACCGATCTTTAAAACCTGCCCCGAGTGCAGCAGCAGAGTGCCTTCGCACATCGCCTGCCCCTCCTGCGGCTACTATCGCGATCGCCAGGTGCTGGACGTCGAGGCTCTCTGAGTCCCGCACCGTGCTTTCCGAATTCATTGCCGCTCGGGGATTTCCTCCTGCGGCGATTTTTCGTTTCCTAACTTTTCCCACTGAATTTCCCGATCCTGCATGAAAGTCGCCCTGGACGCCATGGGCGGGGACCACGCCCCCGCCGTCAATATCGGAGGAGCCATTGATGCCCTGCGATACTATCCGAAGCTGCAACACCTTTATCTGGTGGGCATTCAGGAGGTGTTGGAAGAAGAGGCGAAAAAGCAGGGGCTCGATCTAACCGACCCGCGGGTGAGCATCGTGCACGCCCCGGAAGTGATCGGCATGGCCGAGCCGGGCGCGAAGACGGTGCGGAAGAAGAAGCTTTCGTCCATCAGCATCGCCATGGACATGGTGAAGGACGGGCGCGCCGACGCGTTCGTTTCCGCCGGAAATACCGGAGGAGCCGTGGCGGCCGCGACGTTGAAGCTGCGGACCCTGCCCGGCGTGGACCGCGCGGGCATCGCCTCGGCGCTGCCGAACGAATACGGCATTTGCCACATTCTCGACGCTGGCGCGAACCCGGAGGCGAAGCCCGAGCATCTCGTGGCCTACGCGGTGATGGGCACGGCATTCGCCCGCGGCGTGCTTGGCGTAAAGAACCCGAAAGTCGGCCTCATGTCGAACGGCGAGGAAGACGAGAAGGGGACCGCCTTCACCAAGGAAACCTTCAAGCTGCTCAAGCAGACGCCGGGCATCAACTTCGTCGGCAACGTGGAAGGCCGCGATCTTTTCGAGACCGAACTGGACGTGGTGCTGTGCGACGGATTCGTCGGCAACATCATGTTGAAAACCATCGAGGCCACGGCCAAGGCGGTTTCCAAATGGCTGAAAACCGAAATCAAGGGCAATCCGCTGCGGATCGCCGGGGCCATGCTCGCCAACGGCGCGTTCAAGGCACTCAAGGAAAAGAGCAGCTACGAAACCTACGGCGGCAGTCCGCTGCTCGGGGTGAATGGCGTGGTCATCATCGCCCACGGCTCGTCCACCGCGCTGGCGGTGCGCAATGCGATCCGGGTCGGCCTGGAAACCGTCGAAAACGGCGTGAATCCACGGATCGAGCAGGCGCTGGCGGCGATTTCCCCGGTGGTTTCGAGCGAGGTTTAAAGAAGGAGGGGCGATATCCGATCGCCCCGACCATGAGGTGCCAATGGAAAGCGCCTTGCTCGGCTCATTGGCTTTTTCATGGGCACGGCGGACG
>CAYXZE010000382.1:0-2794 GCA_964469395.1 uncultured Luteolibacter sp. | reverse complement strand
CTTGGGCCTGATCGCCGCCCTGCTTCAACGCAATGGTTTCAGCGGCGGTCAGTTTGTGCCAGCGTGAGCCATCGACCGAGCCGTAAATGCGGACCGACTGCAGCCCGCGGTCGAGAAATCCGGCCTGGTTGTGATTCCAAATGCGGATTTGATCGAGTGCCTGCGGTTCCTTGAAATCGAAACGCACCCAGGCGGGCGAGGCGGGAAGCCCGTTGGCGGGTGCGGTGGGGGATGGTTTCGCGACCGTGTGCCACATGGTCCGCCCTCCGTCCTCGCGATCATGTGTGTCGTGAACAAGGCCGGAGCCGTTGGTCAAATTCGCAACAGCCTGCGGCGGGCTGAATTCGGATGACGCAACCACGGCAGCGGGCGCGACTTCCCGTGCGATGATCGCCATGTCCTCGGATGCCGGAGCCGCATGTGCCGGGATGGAAATGATGGCTGTCAGGCAGAAGATGAATATCCGGGGAGTCATTGGCGTGATGGTAGTTAGAAGAAAAGGTCGGGCTGGAAATCAGCGACCGGCGGAATAACCGCCATCAATGCAGAATGCGGCTCCGGTCATGAAAGCGCTTTCATCCGAGGCCAGGTAGTGGGCGGCGGCGGCGATTTCCTCCGGGTCCGCCATGCGTCCGCAGGGCTGGGACACGGACATGTCGTGAAGGGCTTTTGCCGGATCCGGATACTCGCGGATGCGGGCCTCGACGAAGGCGGTCTTCACCCGCGCCGGGCAAATGGCATTCACCCGCACGCCGCTCGCCGCGTGGTCGAGCGCCATCGACTTGGTCATGCCGACGACGGCGTATTTGGTGGTGTTGTAGGCCAGGCGATCCGGCACGGCGAGCACGCCGCAGACCGAGGCGATCTGGATCAGGCTGCCGGAACCACGGGTAATCATCCCGGGAAGAAAGGCTTTCGAGACATTGAAGGCACCGCCCACGTTCACGCGGTTGAGCCGCTCCAGATCGGTGATTTCCGTTTCCAGCAGCGTGCCCACGTGGCCGATGCCCGCGGAATTCACCACCACGTCCGGATCGCGTCCCCACACGCCGCGCAGCGTTTCCGCCAGGGCCGCGCAGGCGGCGGGATCGGTCACGTCCAAGACGTGGGCTCCGGCCTTGCCGCCGGCCTCGCGGATTTGCGCGACGATTTTTTCCGCGCCCGCGGCGTCGAGATCGACGACGGCAAGCTCGGCTCCCGCGCGGGAAAATCGGATGGCGGTGGCGGCGCCGATGCCGGAGGCGGCACCGGTCACGACGGCGAGTTTACCGGTTAGATCGAAAAACGGGGTGTTCATGGCTGGATGTTCGGTTGGATTGGATGTTAGAAAATCAGACACATCGGCGAGCCGCAGGCGAAGGCCGGGCCGGTGCCGCCGACGGGCAGTCCGGTGGCCGGGTCCAGCTCGAACGGCACGATCTGGTGCGAGTCCTGGTTCACCACCAGCAGCCAGCGGCCGCTCGGGGAAATGGCGAAGTCGCGTGGCGTCTCGCCCTGGCAGGGAAAAACCGCCGCCCGCGCCAGATCGCCGCCCGCATCCAGCGCGAAAACCGTGATGCTGTTGCTGTTGCGGTTGGAAACCAGCAGGGACTTGCCGCCGGGATGGAAATGAATCGCACAGCCGGCCGCCTCGCCGGTGAAGTCATCGGGCAAGGTGGCGTGAACGGCGATTTCACGCCACGTTTTCCCGGCGGACTCCAGCACGCGCAGTTTGGCATCGAGCTCGCACATCAGATAAAGGCGCGGCAAGGTCGGGTGAATGACCAGATGGCGGGGACCGCTGCCGGGCTGGATCGCGATGCCGTCCGCCTCGCCCAGCGAGGTTCCATCGAAAGGATGCACCCAGATTTTATCGCAGCCCAAATCACAGACCAGCACCTGCGAGCCATCCGGCGTGACTGCGGCCTGATGCGGGTGCGATCCTTCCTGACGATCCTTGTTCGGCCCGCTGCCGGTGTAGGTGATGTGCTGGTGGGCGGCGGCCACTCCGCTGTTAGAATCCAGATGATGCACGGTCAGGCCGCCCAGATAGCTGGCGGCAAAGGCGGTCTTGCCATTCGGAGAAATCGCCACGTGGCAGAATGCCCCGCCTTGAGAGGACTGGGGCGCGCCGAGGTTCGCGGACTCGCCGCCATCCCGCAGCGTCCATGCGGAAATTTTCCCGGCGTCCAGATAGCAATCCGCGGCGACCACCAGCGTCCCGCCGGCACGCGCCAGCCAACCGGCATTGCCAGCTTCAGGATAACTCGCCAAACGGCTGATTTCCCCGGTCTCCTCATCCAGCGCGCAGGCGGTGAGTCCCTCGCCCGTGGCATGGAAATACGCACCGGGCTCGCAGTAGGAACCGACATGGAAAATGCTCCGGGAAAAAGTAGGGTTTGCACTCATCACGAAGCACAGAATCTATTCGTCCGATTCATACATGGACAACCGGAAAAAGCGGCAACATGTGGTAGATTTTCGCACTTTATTAACCTGAATCCAGAAATGAGAACGGCGGAATACACGGGAAAACAAAGACGGAAGACTTCAAAAAAATAAGGAGGGTCGATCTTCGGTCGACCTGTTCATGGGGAGATCATGAAAAGCGGATGGAGGAGGAAGAATTTGCCATTCCGCCAACTGATTTCGCCTGATTTCACTGAAAGAACGGGTGCAATTTCCACTCACCTTTTGGGTGAATTGCCGTTCATTTCCAACCCTTTTAAAAATCAGTTCAATCAGTGAAATCAGTGGTTACCATCTTCCCTTCTAGCACCAGAACCCGCGCCGCGCCGGGTGTGGAAGGCAGAGT
>CAYXZE010000381.1:0-2802 GCA_964469395.1 uncultured Luteolibacter sp. | reverse complement strand
TGGGGTATGGGGAACTCACCTTTTGAGTGAAAGCAGCCTCATTTGTGACTCTTTTATTTTCCGAGTATTCCGAGTATTCCGTGGTTCTCATTTCTGAATTTAGGGTTACGGAATTCCAAGAATTCATTCCACTAAATCACCAAATCACTGATTCTCTGTTTGTTCCGTTACCTCCTGTTCAAACGAATCCCGGGCAATGATTTCCCGGTGACCGGTGATCGCCGCTACAAGGGCCGGGCTACTCGTTGGGAAGCAGGATGACCGGTTCGGCGCGCGGGGGAAGGACTCCCGGGCTGTTGTCGGTCGTTTCGATCCATTCTTCGGTGACGGGCAGGGGGCGGAAGGATTGGGAGTGGGTGTCCACGCGGAATTCCAGTTTCATCAAATCGCGATTGGTCTCGGCCATCTGGTCTAGCAGATCGCGGTTTTGGATCTGGAGTTTTTCCATTTTCGAGATCAGGGCCTCGTAGAATTCCTTCTGGCCGGGATCGGCGGCGGGAGCGGGTGCCGGACGGGGCGGCGTTTGGGCGATGGAGGCGGGTGGCGGGGTGCCGGGGTGCGGCTGGACTGCGGGGGCTGGGGCGGGGCGTGCCGGTGCGGATGCGGGGAGTGCCGCAGGGAGCGCGGAGATGAACTGGTTGACCGACCACCAGTGGCTGGCTCCGGCGGCGGACATGGCGGCGAGGGCGGTGCCGCAGATGATGGGAACGGTAGAGGCTTTCATCGTTGTTTGCGCGGATTGGTAGGTTTGGGATCGGGCTGAGGCTCCGGTGCGGGTGCCGGTGGAGGCTCGGGTTTGGGAAGGGAGGAGAGGAGTTGCTGGAGGTTGTCGATGGCGGTGCCGAGGTGTTTCGAGTCCTGATCCAACTGCCGGATGGAGGTGGCGAGGATGGCTCCGACGGTGGAGGTTTGTTGGTAGCCGAGGGGGGAGTGATAACCGGGTTCCGAAATGGTGAAGGCACCCGCGCCGTCGGCATCCGGGATGAGGAGGTGGGGGCGGATGGTGAGGGTGATTTTGGAGCCGGGAGCCAGTTCCACTTCGCGGCTGATGGGGGGGACGCTGCCGGAGGCGTCGAGATGCCAGCCGGCGGGTGGTTTTGCCAGGGGTTTGGCCGGGAAAGGCGCGAGCAATTTCACTTGGGCGGGATCGACCGGGCCGGTGCCGACTTGCAGTTTTTCCACACGGACGGCGAGCCCTTCTTCGGGCTTGGGTGGGTCTTCCGGGGGTGCCGGGGTGTCGGCGGTCTGGGGCTGGGGTTCCTGGATTTTTACCAGATCGGGGTTTTCCGGCGGTTTTCCGGTGACGAGGACGGGTGCCGGTGGGGTCGGCTCATCGGCGGGCGGGGCTGCGGGAGTGTCGGCCGGTGGCGGTTCCGGGCTGGCGGGGGCGGAAGGTTCTTCCTCCGGGGCTGGCGCGTCGGTGGTCTCTTCGGGGGCTTTTTCTTCGGGTTTTTTCTCGTCGCGCTTGTTGAACTCGCGGATGGCGTCGAGGACGGGATCCGATGATGGCTCGTTGTTGACGCCCTGGGCGTTGGCGAACAGGGAGCCGAGGAGGGTGATGGCGGCAAGGGCTTGGATGACGTTCATTTGCCGGCGGGTTGGATTTGAATCAACTCGTTGGTGTTGAGGATGGCCGGGCGGGGGGCGTCCGCGGCGTCTTGTTGATTGGTGGGAAGCGTCGGGCTGTCGGCGCGGAGAATGCCGGTGGGGATGGAGTGCTCGATGAGGCGGTTCCACGAGTCGAGAAGCTCGACTCCCTCCGCCCGCAGCATCCGGGATTTTTCCTGATAGTCGGTGAGCCGGGCGAGCAGGCCGCGGGCCTCGGCCACTTCCGCGGCGGTCCAGCGCAGGTTGCGGCTTTGATAGAGAACCGGCACGTCGAGGTCGATTTTGGCAAGGTGCCCGCCGGGAGTCTCGGCGGTCAGGATGTGTTGGACGCGGAGGTTGGTTTGTTCGAAGGCGGTGAACGGGGACTGCGTGGCTCCGGCGGAAACGCCCGCATCGCGCGGGGCCGGGGCGGCGGTTTTTTGGGCGGGGAGGTGATCCTTTTCCTGCATCAAGCCGGGGGTGGCGGCAGCCGGGGTGGTTTTTGCCGTTTCTGATGTTTCCGGGCCGATGCCCGGCACCGTTTGGATGACCGGCTTGGTGATATACAGGAGGCAGAACAAACCGGCGACTGCGGTGCTCGCGAATAGCAGCCAGGGGTAAGCGCGCGAAGTGGTGGCGCGGCGGTTCGAGGAGGAATAAGGAGTTGCCGCGGTGGCCAGGGCCGGGGCGGGGCCGGGGGTGGAGGCGGTGGCCGGGGCGGGGCCGGAGGCCGGGGCCGGGGCGTGCGGCGGGATCTCGCCGCCGGGTGCCTTGCGGACGTCGGAGATGTGAGTGGGAAGGGGCTTCATGGTTTCGGCAGAGGTTCCCCGGCAGTCCGTGCGGTGTCGGGTTTTGGCTCGGCCGCGACGGCATGGCTGACGATCGTTTGATCCGATACGCCGGGAAAGGTGGTGATGGTCAGGGTTTCGCGGGAGAGACGCAAGTGCCGAAGCGTGCCGCCGGTGTTGCTTGTGGCCTGCAGGCCGGGGATGACTTCGAGCGTGCCGGAGCCCCGGCGTTGGCGGCCGATGCCGTCGGAGCGGTAAATGTCAAAGGTGGTGTGGGAATCCTCGTCGCCTTCCGCCGTGACCCGGATTTTGACGCCGTCGGTGAATACCCGGAAAGCGATGGGCTTCATCGGGATGGGCGTCACTTGCTGGCCGGTGAGCTTGAAATGGGCTTGCAGCAGGAAATCGCCCACATGCTTGAACTCGC
>CAYXZE010000380.1:0-2809 GCA_964469395.1 uncultured Luteolibacter sp. | reverse complement strand
CGATTTCCATCGCCGCCTTGATCGCGCAAATCCCCGTGGCGAGCAGCGCGGCCAGCAGCGCTCCGGCTCCGCCGCGTTTCCCCCACAAGCGGCTGTAAGTTTCCACGCCTTCCTCCTCATCGGCGGGCTGGCGGAGTTTGCGGCCGATCTCGATGACGATGCCGTTGAAAAAACTCGCGGCCAAAAACCAGCCCAGCCCGGACGGCGCGGACGAGCCGCGCGGCAGCCATTCGCAGGCGGTGCCGAAGAAATCCACCAGCGGCATGATGCCCATGTGGGTGACGAGGTAAATGACCGGCCTTTTCTTCAACCAGTCCCGGCGGAAAAACTCGACGCTCATCAGCGCGAGATAACTCCATGCAATCGCCAGCACGGCTAACAGCCGGACATCCAGTGCGAGCACCAGCCCGGTTTGGATCGCCGCCGCGAGGATGAACAAGCCGCGCAGCTCTCCGAGCGTCACCAGTCCGCGCGGCACCGGCCGGTAGGGCCGCCAGCGCGCGTCTTCCTCGGCGTCCTTGAATTCGTCGGCGATCCGCAGTTGCAAAAACATCAGCAGGCAGACGCCGAACGCGGTGACGAACATTTGCCACCCCGGAGCCGGCGCGCCCCGCAGCAGTGAGGAAAATGCCACCGCGCACGCGCTGAACGCGAGGATCAGCGGCCCGTGGGCGAAGAGCGGAAAGCGCTCTTTCTGATAGATCCACCAGCGGGAAGTAAAAGCTGAGAGATGGAATCGCTCCTCTTTTCCTGGGTCTTGTGTCTTCAAGTCTTGGGTCTCCTCGCCAGTTTGCGGTGTGCGCGGGAAAAATGACCGGCACCGAGTGCGGCGATGATCGAGAGTTCGCCAGCTAACAAAAGCCCGGCGCACACCTCGGCCAGCGCGCGGGCCTTGCCCTCGCCCGCTAGCCCCATCAGCTCCAGGCAGGCTTTCTGCGCGGGCAGGCCGGTCCCGCCGCCGACCGTGCCGACCATGATGCCGGGCAGCGTGACCGAGGCGTAGAGTCCGCCGTCGGGCGTCACCTCGAAGCGGGTGACGCCGGTGGCGGATTCCGCGACGCAGGCCACGTCCTGGCCGGTCGCCAGATAGAGCGCGGCGAGGCCGTTGGCGAAGTGGCCCTGGATGCCGAGCGTGCCGCTGAGCACGCCGCCGATGGCGGACATCCGCCAGTAATCGGTCATCGCCTCGGGCGTGGTGTGCAGGTGTTTGGCGATCAGTTCCGCGGAAAGCTTCACTTCCGCAGTGACCTTTTTCCCGCGGGCCGAGGTGAAGGCGCGGGCGCTGGCCTTCTTGTCGCCTGATAGATTCGACTCGACGTAGTGGCGCAGCGGCGTGACCGGCGAGGACGCGGCGATTTCATCGCAAACCGCCTGGGTCGCCAGCGTCACCATGTTCTGGCCGGACGCGTCGCCGGTGGTGAACTCGAAATTCAGATAGACGTGGTTGCCCTCCACCGTGCAGCCGACGTCGATGAGTTTGCCGTGCGAGGTCGTGGTCGCGGCGATTTTCTGAAACTCCTCGAACCGCGCCAGGGCCCAGACGACGAACTGGCACGCGTCGCCCGCCGTTTCGAAAACAAAGGCGGGCGCGCGGCTGAGGCTTTCGTAAAGCACCATCGCCGAGCAGCCGCCGGCGGCGGTCAGCACGCGGCAACCGCGGTGGTAGCTCGCCACCAGCGCGGCTTCGGTGGTGGCCAGCGGGATCAGATAATCGCCCTTGGCGGCCAGGCCGTTGACCCGCAGCGGACCGGCCAGCCCGACCGGCATTTTCACCAGGCCGATGAAATTCTCGATATTTCCCTGATAGGCGGAAAAATCCTCGTCCGCGCCATCCAGCAGGATTTCCCGGAGCCGTGGCTCGCCGTCGATTTCCCGCCACAGGGCCAGCGCCCGCTCCCGGCTGACTTTCGTGCCGCCGGCGGGCGTTGCGGGAAGATTCTCCGGATCCGGTTTCAAGCGCAGTGCCGCGTTTTCAAGGCTCAGGTCCCCCAGCATCCGTGCCGCGTGATCCTGGGTGAGTCCTCGTTTTCCGGTCATGGAAAAACGATTGCCAGTGCTGGCGACGGCGTCAATGGATTAGGAGCGGGGTCCATGCATCAAAATCAGTCGGAGATTTTTTAGCCGCAAAAAGGCTCAAAAAGGAAATAGCCGATGTCTTTGCCTTACATGGGGCAAGTTCACTGCGAACCGCCTCTATGAAAAAGCTCTCCGGGGATTGAATCGGATGATTGAAGCTGAATTTTTGCGCCCGTTTTTCGCCTTTTTGCGGCTAAAAAATTCAGATGCGTCGGCCCTGAGATTTGGAAAAACCGCGGATTTCCGCGAAAAATCAATCCTTGCCAATCCTGATTCGGAGGAGTAAAGACCCAGCGTTCAATTTGCAAATTCGCAGTTGGGCGCACTTTGTCCGGTCTCTTACGCCATGGTCTCGGGAAGTGTTGAATGTGATGGCGTGATAAGAATAGACAAAAATGGACATCTACGTGGGCAACCTGCCCTACACCGCTACTGAAGAAGACGTAACCGGACTCTTCGCCGCTTACGGCCCTGTCGAACGGGTCAAAATCATCACGGATCGTGAAACCGGACAATCCAAAGGCTTCGCCTTTGTGACCCTTGGCGATCAAAGCCAGTTGAATGCCGCTATCGAAGCCCTCAATGACCACGACTACAACGGTCGTCCTCTCCGGGTGAACGCATCCGAGCCCAAGGAATCCCGTCCGAGCGGCGGTGGTGGCTACGGTGGCGGCGGCGGCGGCTACGGCGGTGAGCGCCGTGGTGGTGGCGGCTACGGCGGCGGCGGTTCCGG
>CAYXZE010000379.1:0-2811 GCA_964469395.1 uncultured Luteolibacter sp. | reverse complement strand
CTTCGCGCTTCCGCTTTCGCCGCGCATCGGCAGGTCGACCGAAGTTCGACCCTCCATATTTGGCCCGCCCCTTTCAGTTGCACCCGGCTCAATCCGGCAATTTGACCGTGTCCAGTCTGGGTGACAGGAGTTGGATCACGAGCAGGGCTAACAGATAGGCGGTCGCCGCAATGGCGAAGAGCGGAACATAGCCGCCGTTGTTGATGATGAAGCCGACCTTCGCCGCGAGCAGCGCGCCGCCGAGGCCGCCGCACAGTCCGCCGATGCCCACCACGCTGCCCACCGCGCGGCGGGGGAATTGATCGGATACGGTGGTGAAGAGGTTGGCGCTCCATCCCTGGTGCGCGGCGGTGGCCAGCGCGATGATGGCGATGGCCAGGTTGATGTTGCTGGTCATCGATGCGAAGATGATCGGCACGACGCACAAGGCGCAGATGAGCATGGTGATCTTGCGGGCCTTGTTCACGCTCCATCCCATTCCGATGAAGCGGGTGGCCAGCCAGCCGAAGAAGATGCTGCCGCCGTCCGATACCAGATAGATGATCAGGAATGGAATGCCGACCTCTTTGAGATCAAGTTTGGTGGTGAACTCCGGGTTGCTGTTGAAGAAAGTCGGCAGCCACGTCAGGTAGAACCACCAGACGGCGTCCGTCATGAACTTGGGAATCGCGAACGCCCAGGTGGCGCGGTATTTCACGAGTTCCCGCCATTTCACGACCTTTTCAACCTCCGGCGGGCCATCCTGCCGGATGAAGGCGAGTTCCTCCGCGGACAGCTTCGGATGTTCCTCGGGAGTGCGGTAAACGGCCAGCCACCAGAAAAGCACCAGGACGCCGATGGCTCCGGTGACGATGAAACTCGCCCGCCAACCCCAGTGGGAGATAATGAAAGGCACGCAGAGGGCGGTGACGATGATGCCGACGTTCGCGCCGGCGTTGAAAATGCCGGTGGCGAAACTGCGCTCCTTGCGGGGGAACCATTCCGAAGTCGTCTTGATGGCGGCGGGGAAGTTGCCCGCCTCGCCGATGCCAAGCAGGCCGCGCGCCCAGGCCATGCCGGTGATGGAACTCACCAGGCCATGAAGGACGGCGGCCAGGCTCCAGCCGCCGATGCTGACGGTATAGCCGCGACGGATGCCGATGCGGTCGATCATGTATCCGGCCAGCAGGAAGCCGAACGCATAGCAGTATTTGAAAATCGAATCCAGGAAACTCATTTTTTCCCGGAAGACCGCCATGTCAGCGTCGGTCAGGGGGCGGTCCAGCGGAATGCCCAGCATCTGGTGGCGGAAGGTCGTATCCAGCATCGTGAACGAAAAGACATTCCGGTCGATGTAATTGATGGTGGTGGCAAGGAACAACACCGCGCAGATGCGCCAGCGGAAGCGGCCGACTTTTTCGTTCACTGAGGATAAAGACATGATTAGGATTGATGGGTTGGCTTGTCCGGCAGGAACGCGATTTCTAGCCGGGCAGCGACGTTGCCCGGGTGAAATCGCCCTGACAAGGAACAAAGTGCCACGGGAACAAAGTGTCTCCCGCCAGAGGCGGCTGATCCTGGACTGCCGGAGCCGTCCGGAAAATCACCCCTGCAACGCCCGCAACGCCCCGCGCACCAGCGCTTCCGTGGGGGCCATGGCATCCGTATCGAGGATTTTCCGCACGGCCTTGCGCGCGTCCACCTGCTTGTAGCCCAGCGCGATGAGCGCCAGCTCCGCATCCGCCGCCGAGGCGCTCACCTGGCCGGCCGCCGCGTCCTGCCAGGTTTCCGTCACGCCGACCTTGTCTTTCAGTTCCAGCACGATGCGTTCCGCCGTTTTCTTGCCCACGCCCTTCAATTTCGACAACCCGGCCACATCGCCGGCCACCACGCATTTCTTGAATTGATTCACGTCCATGCCGCTGAGCACCGAGACCGCCATCGTCGGCCCCACGCCGCTCACCCGGTCGATGAGCAGCAGGAACACATCCCGCTCTTCCTCGCTGGCGAAGCCGAACAACTTTTGCCCGAGCTGGCTGAAATGCAGGTGCGTCCGCAAATCCACCTCCAGCCCCTCCGCCGCGTGCAGCCGGTCAAATGTCGAGAGCGGAATGAAAACCTCATAACCCACGCCGTGCACATCCACCACCAACCGGTTCGGATACGCCTCGATCACCTTGCCCCGCAGTCTCGCTATCATGGGAGCGAGCTTGGATGCGCCACCCGTTCCGTCAATGCTGATGAATTTGACTGGGGATGGAGCCGCCTCTGAATTCGCCTCGGAAGGATCTTCCCTACGGGTGGAATGGACATTCGCAATCCGTGATGCTGGACGCGGGCGAATCCGCCGCCTACACCTCCGCCATGACTGTTCGCACCCGTTTCGCTCCTTCTCCCACCGGCTATCTGCACGTCGGCGGGGCCCGCACCGCTTTGTTCAACTGGCTGTTCGCCCGCAAGCATGGCGGGGTGTTCGTGCTGCGGGTGGAGGACACGGACGAGGCGCGGAATACCGAGGAAGCGCGGCAGGCGATTTTCGACGGGATGAGCTGGCTGGGGCTGGATTGGGATGAAGGCCCGGAAAAGGGCGGAAATTTCGGCCCCTACTATCAGAGCCAGCGGAAGGAAATTTACGACGCGTGGTTCGCGAAGCTGGTGGATGCCGGGCGCGTTTACGAGGACGGCGGCGCGTGGCGGTTCCGCTTCGAGCGCAAACCCGTGACGATGAACGATCTGGTGTGCGGCGAGGTGACCATCGACTACCGCGACGAGTCGAACACGCCGGACATGGTGGTGAAACGCTCGGACGGTTCCTATGTTTTCCATTTCGTA
>CAYXZE010000378.1:0-2843 GCA_964469395.1 uncultured Luteolibacter sp. | reverse complement strand
CCCACCCGCGTTTACTACGTCAGCCACGGCGGCTTCGACACCCACAACCAGCAGCAAAACTCCCACGACCGCCTGTTAGGACAGCTCGACAGCGCCCTGAAATCCTTCTTCACCGATCTCAAACAGCAGGGAAACGACAAGCGCGTGGTCCTCATGACCTTTTCCGAGTTCGGCCGCCGCGTTTCCGAAAACGCCAGCGCCGGCACCGACCACGGCAAGGCCTCCTGCCTCTTCCTCGCCGGTCCCGCCATCAAGGGCGGCCTCCACGGCACCCACCCCAGCCTCACCGACCTGTCCGAGGGCGACATCAAGCACACCGTCGATTTCCGCGGCGTTTACGGCACCATCCTCAGCGATTGGCTCAAAGCCCCGGACATCAAACCCATCCTCGGCGCGAATTATCCGAAGATGGGACTCATCGGCTGATGCCGGCTAACCCTTCCGCCTCCGACTTCAAAAGGAGCTGTCCAGAATTCACGATTGATCGCGCTCTTCGCGAAGACAAGCTGAAGCTTGAACTCAGAGCCGTTGAAAGAACTCCATCGAGCCCGGTGATTTCGGAGTCTCCGCGGATTTCGAACGCCACGGCATGATGGAGGCCGCAGTCTCTTCGCCATCGAAAGAAATCGCGAAGACCCTCAAAGAAAAACACACCGAGCTTGCCAGCGGCAAATCACTGGAGGACCGCCAGCAAGAAGCCCTCGAAGTGTTCATGAGGTATATGGTTTTTTCTGGGTGGCCGGATTTACCGACTCAAAGAATGGTGTAGCGAAGAAGCTGATAGTCCGCCGGATCCGGGATGGTGAAATCCACGGAACCGTCGGTGCCCGCGGTGACGGCGCGGGATTCGCCGGTGCGGAGGTTTTCGATTCCCAGGTTTTTCCCCGCGAGGAATTTCAATCGGATGGATTGCGTGGGCTGCCCGTTGTGAAGCTCGCGGAACAGGAGCAGGTGGCCGCTGTCAGGATTCTTGTTGGATACCATCTGGAAACCGGACCAGCTTTCGTTGTCCGGCAGATCACCGATCGGATAGGTGGTGCTGGTGAACAAATCCTCGCGGCAGGTTTTGTAGAGCGCGATGAGTTGCGTGAGCTCCTCCTTGCCCCGCTCATCGAGGTATTGGGCGCTCTGGAAGAAACACGGCACGAAGGGCAGCCCCATGGCGAAACAATAGCCGTGGCCATGCTCGCGACCGTCGCTGTATTTGCCGACGCGCTTCGGATTCTGCAACAACACCTGGAGCTTGTTCGCCGGGAAATACTTCGTCATCAGCCAGTGTTGGCGCAGCACCTGAAAGGGCACCATCGTCAGGTGATCCGGCAATGCCTCCTGGATGTTCTGGAAGTAAATGCTGCCGTATTCCTTGGCGAAATACCAACCGTAGCGCGGATCATCGTATTCCGGGCAGAGGGTGAATTGGTTTTTCATCCAGGCATGTTTCATCACCTCGCGATACGCGCCCGTCCGGGCCTCGTAATCGGCGCGCGAGGAAAGCCGGTCGAAGTCCGCCTTCCATGAAATGAATTCGAGCTCGTCGAGGCAGTATTTCAAATCGTCGAGCTTGGCATTGCGGATGGCCACCCACAGGCCGGGGCGCAGGCGGTGCTTGTCGCAGGCGGCCTTGATGTCCTTCCAGCCGTTCCGGTATTTCGGGAGGAAGTCCTTCGCGTCGGGGCCGATTCCATATTTCTGCCAGCCGTCGTCGATCTGCATGACATCCACGCCGATCTCCGCGAGCGCCGGGATTTCAGCCATCACGAATTCCTCGCTCGTGAATTGATCGCCCATCGGATTGGCGGGGCCCCAGGTGTTGGAAAGGATGAACATGTCGCGCTCGGGAAACACCGGATAGCGCGCGGCGTCGAAGCGTTTGAGCGATTGCTGAATGCCATCGTCACCGCCCTGATAGACGATGCTCCAGTTCGCCCAGCACTCGCGGAAACGGTCGGAAACGATTTCCTCCGGCGTGAGCCCCCAGCCGGTGGAAACGAGCCCGGCGGGATTGGCGTGAAAAGCTCCGGTGTAGTGGGCGGGCTGGTTGGCCGCCTTCGGCGATTCCTTCACCAGCATCACGCCGTTACCATCGTAACTCACCGCCGCGCCGCTCGCCCAGTCGATGTCCTCGCGCAGGAAGATCGGCCAACCCTTGACGGTTTGCTCCCTGAGCATGTTCTGGCTCTGGTCGTGGCGGTTGCCGGGATTGTTATAGTATCCCCAATAGAACCGCTGGTTGCGGATGGAGAAATCCAGCGGCAGATACTCGGCGCGGGCGCTGGGTTTCGGAAACGTGGCCCCGCAGTCCTCGTAGGTGGACTCGCCCGCGGGTTTGCCTTTCGGGTCGAAGCCCGGCAGTGCTTTCGCGCGGAGTTGCACCCGCAGCCCCGGAGCGTCCGGAAAAACCCACACCACGTGCTGGATTTCCAGTTTCGCTTCCTCGTAGCGGATGGTGCTGATCACTTCGAGATGGGGATTGGAGAAACCGTCGTCATCGGCGACGCGGCACTCCGTTCCTAACAACACTCCGGTGGTCGCATCGCCGAGCGCGCCCGGCATGTCCCAGTCGCAGGCATGGGCGGGTGTCACGGCATATTCCCCGCCGGAGGCGACATCGCGAAGCGAAACGGTGACGAGGCCCGCGCCGGTCCAACTCCAAACCCGTTCGATCGCTCCAGTGGTAACGGCGATGCGATCCTTGGCGAGCTCCACCCTCGCCTTGCCAAGCGTGGCGGAAGGAATGCCGATGGCGGATTCCGGGGCGTTCAATGAGTGAGCGGAAATGGTGGCGGCGGTGGTCATGAAGAAATGCAGGGCTGGAGTTTCATTGGCCCCACGGGCTTGTCATC
>CAYXZE010000377.1:0-2871 GCA_964469395.1 uncultured Luteolibacter sp. | reverse complement strand
CCCCGCCGAGCCGAGCTTGGTCTTGGTCTGGGACGCGAACACCGGCTCCATGATCCGCACGCAGACCGCGGCCTCGATGCCGGCGCGGATGTCCGACGGCTCGAATTGTTTCTTGTAAAATCCGCGGACGACCTGCACCAGCGCCTCGCGGAACGCCACCAGGTGGGTGCCGCCCTGCGACGTGTTCTGGCCGTTGACGAAGGTGTAGTATTCCTCGCCGCTCTCCACCGTGTGGGTGAAGGCGATCTCGATGTCCTTGCCGACGAGGTGGATCGGCGGATAGAGCGCCTCGTTCTCCATTTCCTCGCGCAGCAGGTCTAACAATCCATCCTTCGAGCGGAATTTCCTGCCGTTGAAATTGAGGGTGAGCGCCGGATTCAGATAGGAATAGTAGCGGCACATTTTCTCGACGAACGCTTCCTTGAATTTCGCCTTGGCGGGGAAAATCGTCCGGTCGAGCTCGAAGGCGAGGCGGGTGCCGTTCGCGCCGTCGTCGCGGCGCGGGTTTTTCATGTCCTGGGTGAGCTGGCCCTTGGAGAACTCCAGCGCCTTGGTTTCCCCGTCGCGCCACGCCTGGATTTCGAAAAACGTGGAAAGCGCGTTCACCGCCTTGATGCCCACGCCGTTGAGGCCCACGGATTTCTTGAACGCCTCGCTGTCATACTTCGCGCCGGTGTTGATCTGCGCCGCGCAGTCGAAAAGTTTCCCCAGCGGAATCCCCCGCCCGAAGTCGCGCACCTCCACCCGGCCTTCCTCGTCGATGTCCACGCGCACTTCCTTGCCGTAGCCCATGATGTGCTCGTCGATCGAGTTGTCCACCGCCTCCTTGAGCAGGATGTAAAGGCCGTCGTCCGGCGACGAGCCGTCGCCGAGCTTGCCGATGTACATGCCGGGGCGCATGCGGATGTGTTCGCGCCAGTCGAGTGATTTGATGTCGTCTTCGGTGTAGTCGGCTGCCATGGAGAAAATTGGTTGCGGGATTCCTAAACGGTTGCCGGAGCGGGTGCAAGGGCGGCAATTGAACGTCGAACTTCGAAGGAACCCTCTTCATTTCAACGTTCGATGTTCGGAGTTCGACGTTCGACGTTCAATTTCCCGTTGCCACCCGCCCGCCGCTCCCCCAGTTTCGCGCCCCTCAACTCATGGATTGGACTTACAACATTCTCGGGCCGGATCCAGCGGCAGGGCTGCTCGTCATTCTCATTCTCGTCATCATCGAGGGCGTGCTCTCGGTGGACAATGCCGCCGTGCTGGCCACCATGGTCATGCGCCTGCCCGAGTGCCAGCGCGGCAAGGCCCTGAAATACGGCATCCTCGGCGCCTACGCCTTCCGCGGCCTTTGCCTCGCCCTCGCCGCCTGGCTGATCACCATCTGGTGGCTTGAGCCGCTCGGCGGGCTTTATCTGCTATGGCTCGCATGGACGCATTTTTCCCGACACCAGTCCGTCGAGGACGAGGGCGTGGAAGCTGTGGAAACCGAAGGAAATCTCCTCTACCGCTGCACGATCGGCCTGCTCGGGCCGTTCTGGGCCACCGTCGCCGCCGTGGAAGTCATGGACCTCGCGTTCTCCATCGACAACGTGGTCGCCGCCATCGCCTACGTGAAAAGCTACCCGATGCCCTCCAAGCTGGTGCTGGTCTGCACCGGGGTCTTCCTTGGCATTCTCGCCATGCGCTTCGCCGCGACCGGCTTCGTCAAACTCATGCACCGCTATCCGTTTCTGGAAAGCTGCGCTTTCGTCGTCATCGGCATCCTCGGCATCAAGCTCGTCCTCAGCGTCCCCCGCCACTTCCTCGACGAACACCACTCCTTCCACGCTTGGCTCGCCGGGAAATCTCCCGCCCTCTCCTCCGCTGGAGATGCCCTTCACGGCGTCCTCTCCAGCCACTACTTCGACCTCGGCACCTCTGTCATCACCCTGTTGATTTTCATCGTCCCCGTGGTGCTGCACCGCATGAAGAACGGAAAATCCACCGCCTGAGCGTGAAAAAAGACCAATCACTGCGTGGCCACCTTGACGAGTAACCCGGCCCTGCGAACGTGCCGCAGATTCGCGGCGAAAAAGGAGGCGGCGAGGACGCCCCATACGAGATTGAGGAGCATGGCGTGCTGGACATTTCCCCACGGGACCGGCTGGCCGGAGAGGACGGCGCGCATGCCTTCGAAGACCGGCGTGCAGGGCAGGGCCATGGCGGCGGGCTGGAGCCAGGCGGGCAGGACGGAGACCGGATAGAACACCGCCGCGAGCGGCTGGATGAAGAACGGCACCGCCCAGGCGAGACTTTCCGCAGCCTGCCCGAAGCGCATGATGAGCGCGGTGGAAAACATGCCGAGAAACCAGCCGAAGAGAATCAGGTTTCCCAAAAAGGGCAGCAGGCTCAGGCCCAGACTGGTGAGATGAAACTGATAGGCCAGCGCGGCGACGACCGCGAGAAGGACCAGCGTGACCCCGACCCGCAGCAGCCCGACCACGCAGGTGGCTCCGACATATTCCACCGTGCGGACGGGCGCGACGAAAACGTTGAGCAAATTGCGCGTCCACACATCTTCGAGAAACGAGATGGCCACGCCTTGTTGCGAGCGGAACAGCACGTCCCACAAAATCATCGCGCCGATCAGAAAGCTGATGGAGGCGGGAAACGCGCCCGCGCCGTGACGCATCAGATAAGTCGTTAGAAACCCCCAGACAAGCAGATCGACCAGCGGCCAGAAAACCAGCTCCACCAGCCGCACCGGATGGCGGGTGTAGAGGAACAGGTAGCGGAGAACGAGGGCGCGGATGGTGTTGATGGAGAAAGGCATGGAGACGAAAAGGGGGATTAGGGATTAGGGATTAGGGATTAGGGATTAGGGATTAGGGATTAGGGATT
>CAYXZE010000376.1:0-2880 GCA_964469395.1 uncultured Luteolibacter sp. | reverse complement strand
GCTGCCATTGGCTGGCTTGCGCGTTCATTTGCGAGTTCCACCCCATTTTGGTTGGAATTCATTAGGAAAATCTAGGACCGACCCTTTTCATTGGTTATCAATGCGGTGTCGACAAAACCACGAGAGAAAAGCCTCTGCGGCAGCCTGAGCATTATCAGCTTCTTTTCCAAGCTCCGAATCGCAGGGAATTGAGCGTCGCCGTCGATGAACCCCGTCTCACTTCTGACGCCGGCCTCTTCCTGCGCGTGGTCCGAAGCGTCATGCATGGGTTTGCATCGGCGTTTTCATAGGTGTCATAGTTTTCGGAACTATGACACCTATGAAGTCATGCGCCTTGCTTATCTCAGAGTTTTCATTATTCACGTTCATTTGGAACTTCATCCCAAATTAATTTCATGCGAGGAAATGGAACTTTTTCTGTATGACCAAGCGGACAAATCGCATAAAAATCAACTCCATTGTCTTGATGGCCTTTTAATAAGTTGTTCAAAAACAACACACTGTTTTGAAGCGCTTGAAAAGCTGTGAACCCCTTAATAGGGGCTAAATCACCATGCAAACCTTCCAAGGTTACTTTTGATTCGTACCCGAAATCATTTGCAACAGGGCACTCAATCATCACCCGTACGGGCGATTCTATTCCATACCTATCCTTTATTATATAGTTATCAATAATCATTTTTGTGATTTACTTACAGCCAAGCAAACAATCGGCATAATTATCTGCGGCGCTTGACGTGCAGGCGCCTCTAGTGCCTGCTGGAAATCTATAGCAAGCTAACATTTCGGCTTCATATATAGCAAAGCAACCTACCTCACAAGCCTCTCTAAGGGCCTCTTTTGTTAACTGTGCTACCAATTCCAAGCAGGCTGGTGTAATTAAGCATGCGCAAACTGAAATTCCCAACATATCAGCTGCGGTTATCACCAGTGCTCCGCCCCCTACAACGACTACGCCAGGATGTTTTCCGGAGACGTCCCATTTATTTATTCCGTCATTCCCAACGAATCCATGCAAATTGAATCCTCCATTCTCTTGGATCGGGTCCCTAGATAGCCATCTGCCGGTCATCGGATCGTAATAGCGGTATCCGTAGTAGTAGAGACCGGTTCCAAAATCCAGCGGCTTCGTGCTGAAACGATAGGCGAACAGGTTCTCGGAATCCGTATTGACCAGAGTATTTCCGAAAGGATCATACTCGAAGTGAGCTGCCGTGTTGCCATCGGAGCCGAGGTATTCGCTCACATTGCCGTTTCCATCACAAGTAGGGTAATAGGTCGCATCAGCGCCGGTATGGCGGCGCTCTGCAAGCAATCCACCGACTCCACCTGCGCCTTGGGTGCTGCCGCTCAGGTCTGAGCCCCAGAGACGGGTTTTGGAAAGGGTGGCCCCCGTGTATTCTGCGATGCAGTTCCAACCGTCGTATACGAAGAGTGTGGTGCCTGTGCCGGTAGTCTCGGCGATGCGGCGGGATTGGGAGTCGTAGAGAGTCGTTTTGGTAGTAGTGCCGACGGTTGTTGAAATGAGCCGGTTCTCGGCGTCCCAGGCGAGAACACTATTGACGGTTGGTGCTACTGGGAGCGGATAAGCGGTGGCATTGCCGTCGTCGTCATACGAAGGATTCACACTGTTTACCGCATTGTATTGATTGAGCGCGTTGCTGGTGTAGTTGTCGCTTCCAGGAAGTGTGATGCTGTCGGCGGATTTTTTCCGGTTGCCGATGGCATCGTATTCGTAGGCGCGGTCGCTTGCGTTCACGCTGCTGTCCGCCGAGATAATCTGGCCGAGCGAATCGTATCCCCATAGCCACGATGGAGTGGCAGGGAAGGCGGTTCCGCTGGTCGCGACTGCGGTGCGCTGGCCGAGAGCGTTTACGGTATAGTCGAATTGGGAAATAACGTTCGCGCCAACTTTGTTTTGTTTGCTGAGGAGGATGTTTCGATCGGTGGCCCAAGTGTTGGTGACGGTGTGAATAGGGCCTGTGACGGAGGAAATGAGATTTGAGTTGGGGAGATATGAATATGTGAAGAGTGGGGATGTGGGGACAGGAATGTCCCCACCCCTTATTGTCGTCAGACGACCGTCGGTGGGGCTGTAGGTGTAGGCGGCTTGATTTTCAATGGTGGGGCCGTCTTTGAGCTGGAAGCCGGTGTTACGTCCGAGGTTGTCCCGGGAGCGGTCGAGGACTCGGGAGAGTTCCGGGGTGCCGTCGAGGTTGAGGTCGTAGGTAATGGTCTCGGTGGTGAGGGCGAGGGTGGCGGGATTGTAGGCGAAGACGGAGGTGGCGTAGCCGTTAGTGATGGATTGCGGACGACCGAGTTTGTCGGAAATTTGGACGACGTTGGGCATGCTGTCGCTGTAATTGGTGGAGGAGGATTCTCCGGCGGTGTTGTAGCCGTAGGTGGTGGTGATGCCTCTCCCCGAGGTGCGGGTGAGGATGCGCCCGGCAGGAGTATGGGTGTAATCGGTGCCTTTGCCGTCGGCGTATTGTTTTCGGGTGAGTTGTTCGCGGGCGTTGAAAGTCCAAATGGTGGCGTCGTAGTTGCCGGTGGTTTCGTCGGGGGCGAGGGCGAGATTGCTGCTGCGGAACGTGCGGAGTTCGGTGAGCTGGCCTTGGGGGGAATAGAGTTTGACTGTGGGATTGGTCTGGCTGCCCCACGAAGCTTTTTCCTGACCGGTGGGCCAGTAGCTGGTGTAGCTGACAGAACCATCCGGGAGGGTGGTGCTGATGCGGCGGCCCATGGAGTCATGGACGAAGGCGGTGATACGTCCGTGGTCCTCGATGGAGGCGAGGAGGCCGCTGGGGGCGTAGTGGGTGGTGACAAGGCCGGTGCGGGAGTGGGTTTGAGTGTGCGGGCGGCGGAGGGAGTCGTAGGTGG
>CAYXZE010000375.1:0-2881 GCA_964469395.1 uncultured Luteolibacter sp. | reverse complement strand
TGCAGGGGATCGACAAGCTGATCCCGGTGGATGTTTACATTTCCGGCTGCCCGCCACGGCCCGAGGCCTTGATCGAGGGCTTGATGAAACTTCAGAAAAAGATCGAGGGCGAGGAGTCCACGATGGACCAGAAACGCTCGTTCATCGAAGAGAACGCCTGATTTTTCCAACAGAATTTCCACCATGTCAGCAGCAGCCGATGTCACGAAGCTCCGCGAATCGTTCGGAGAAAAGATTTGGGAGACCCTTGAGTTTCGCGGAGAACACACGGTGCGGGTGGAGCTCGGCTCCCTGCACGACGTGCTCGCGAAGTGCAAAAACGACCTCGGCTACGAGATGATTCTGGATATTTCCAGTCTCGATCATTTCGGCGACGAGCCGCGGTTCGAGATGGTTTACGAGCTCGCCACGCTGGATGATTCCAAGCATTTGCGGGTCAAGGCGAAGGTTTCCGAAGACGAAACGGTGCCGTCGGCGACCGATATTTGGGTCGGCGCGGATTGGCATGAGCGCGAAGTCTGGGACATGATGGGGATTCCCTTTTCCGGGCACCCGAACCTGAAGCGCATTCTGATGTGGGAGGGTTTTCCCTATTTCCCGCTGCGGAAGGATTTCCCGCTGGCCGGGCGTCCGACGGACATGCCGGATGTGGCTTTTTCCGGCGTGGCACCGCTTGAAGGCGGACCGTTTGTGACCAGTCCCGGCACGGAAGATGTCGCCCGCCGCGAGCCTCGGGCACGGGTGGTGGAGTGATTGCCCGCGCGCCGTGATGAGTGCGAACGGTGCGCCACTGACGACTGTCGTTCGGAATTTCCGTCAGATCGGGAATTCGCCTGCTTGCTGGGGGTGGGTGGGAATCATTTTAGGGGCGCAGGTATGGGTGGCCGTCATGGGCGGTCAGGATCGGCAGCCGGGTTGGGGGTGGTTTGAAATGCTGGGCTTGAGCCGCGAGGGTTTTTTCTCGGGAAAAATCTGGCAGGTTTTCACTTATGGTTTCCTGCATGGCGGCTGGTGGCACGCCGGGGTGAACGCGTTGTTCGTGTTGGTGGTCGGCTCAAGGATCGAGCACATGGTGGGGCGCGCTGCCATGGTGAAAGCGGTCCTCGCGGGGGTGATCGGCGGCGGGATCGGCCATCTGTTATTGGCGGCGGGCGGAGCGGATGCGCCGTTGTTGGTCGGTTTGTCCGGCGGGTGTGTGTCCTTGTTGCTGTTGTTGACGACGCTTTCCCCACAATCGCGCATGATGCCGGTTCCGATCTCGGGCAAGAGCCTCGGCGTGGGGATTCTGACGGCGGAATTGATCCTGGCTCTGATGGATCCCGGGTTGGGTTTTCCGGGATTTTCAGTCGCGGGAAAAGCGCTGGCCGATCACGGAATGGGAAGCTGGTTTCAAATGGGGCACGCCTGCCATTTCGGCGGTGGCATGGCGGGCTGGATTCTGGGAAAATGGCTGTTGCGTCCCAGGATTACGCTAAAACGCCTCCGCCGCGACAGGGAGCGGCGAGAGGCGAAGGAGTCCGGACGGATCGGTTGATCTGCGGCGGGTTAGCGATTGGGGCGACCGCGGTTTTCTTCCGCCTTGTCGTCCTTGTTTTTCTGTTTGTTGTTGGTGGCTTGACGCTCCTCTTTCCGGCGGTTCTCGCGGGGCTGCGTGGCGCGCTGTTCTTGCCGGGGTTTTGCCTGCTGGTGATTCACCGGGGTGTTGTAGCGGTTGGGTTGTCCGTGATTTTGCTGCCGGGTGGGAGGCTTCGGGTTTTGCTGCCGGATGGCGGGTTTCGGGGCTTGTTGCCGCGAAGGCTGAGCGCCTTGGTATCTGGATGAGCGGTTATATGCGTCGGTATTCGGGCGATAAGAACCGGTATTCGGACGCGGGTTGTAATTCTGCGGATTTTTCCGGTCACGGGAGTTTTGCTGCGGACGGTGCGCCTGCACTCGTCCCGTGTTGACCGGTCCTTGGCGGACTTGTCTGGCCCAGCCGTAGTTGGTCTTGCGGTAGGCGGCTTCGCGGTTGTGGTAATTCACCACCGTCACGTTGGTGACGCGGCTGGGCGGGCGGATGTGGCCGTGCCCGCGACTCCAGCCGTGAGGGTGGGGCACGCCGTAAACGACCGGCGGACGATAGCCGATTGGGTAGTAGCCGTGCAAATACGGATCATAATAGCAGCGGCGGTGGTAGTCGTAGTAGCTGTAGTTGTAAGGATCGTAGCCCCAGCGCGGGTCGCCGGTGCCGACGAAGATGGAAGTGGAAAACGAACTGCCGCCGTAGCCGTAACCATCACCGTAGCCGCTGGAACTTCCTGTGCTGCCGGTAGTGCCGGTGCTGTAAGTTCCGCTGACGGAAGCCCCGGAGTAGTAGGGGTCGTAAGCGCAGGAGGAGAAACCCAATGCCGCCACAGCTCCTGCCGCGGCGATTGCCAGATACCGAAGATTTTTCTTCATGGGCCTATGACAACACAAGCCCGGGTTCTATTCGAATGGATTCTGAGGGAATTTACCGTCCTTCGGTCCGATAGGTTGACAGCGGCGTGGTTTCTCCGGTTTTCTTGCCAAGTAAACCTATGAGTAATACCACCGCACCGATTCTTGTCACTGGAGGAGCTGGATACATTGGCTCGCACACCGTGCGGCTGCTGGCCGGACAAGGGCGGAAAATCGTGGTGCTCGACAACCTGGTTTTCGGGCACGATCAGGCGATCGTTGATCCGGAGGTCGAGCTGGTGGTCGGCGAAGTCGGCGATCAGGATTTGGTCCGCTCCTTGTTCGCCAAACATCAATTCGGAGCGGTCATCCATTTCGCCGCCTACGCGTATGTCGGGGAATCGGTCACGAATCCTTTGAAATATTACCAAAACAACACCGCCGAACCGATCAAGCTGCTGCA
>CAYXZE010000374.1:0-2884 GCA_964469395.1 uncultured Luteolibacter sp. | reverse complement strand
TCGATGAGTTCCTGCATGGTGGCTTCGGTTTCGTTGCCCATGTTGGAGATGCGGAAGGTGGTGCCTTTGATTTTGCCGTAACCGCCGTTGATGAGGAAGTTGTGCTTGGTCTTGAGGTTCTTGATGAAGCCGGAGAGGTCGAAGCCTTCCGGAGTCTTGAAGCAAGTGAGCGCCTGCGAGCGGCGGCCTTCGGGGGCGAAGAGTTCGAACCCGTGTTTCGCACCCCATGCGGCGATCATCGCGTTGGTTTTCGCGTGGCGTGTCTGGCGGTTGGAGAATCCTTCTTTGGCGATTTCACCGAGGATGTATTGCAGCCCGTAAATGATCGAAATGGCCGGAGTGGACGGGGTGTTGTTGACGGCGGCGTTCTTGGCGAACTCGATGAAGTCGAAGTAGTAGCCGCGGTTCGGGTTGCCTTTGGCGCGTTCCATGCCGGCTTCTGAAACGGCGAACAGCGCGAGACCGGGTGGCAGGGCGAGCGCTTTCTGGACGCCGGCGAGCATGACATCCACGCCGTGGGCATCCATGTCCATCGGCACGGTGGAGAGCGAGGAAACGGTGTCCACGATGAGCATGGTGTCCGGGAAGGATTTCACCACTTTGGCGATGCCGGCGAGGTCGTTGAGGACGCCGGTGGAGGTTTCCGAGTGAATGAAGGTGACGGTGTCGAAGCCGCCTTCCGCGAGCTTGGCGCGGACGGCTTCCGGGTCGATCGCCTCACCCCACGCGACTTGCACGGAGTCGGCCTCGAAGCCGCATTTTTTGGCGACGTCCAGCCATTTGTCTGAGAACGCGCCGCAGCAGAGGCAGAGGACTTTCTTTTTGGCCAGGTTTCGCAGCGAGCCTTCCATGACGCCCCACGCGGAGGAGGTGGAGAGGAACACCGGGCGCGCGGTGCCGAAGATTTCCTGAAGGCCGGGCTGGACCGAGGCGTAGAGTTCCTCGAAATCCTTGCCGCGGTGGCCGATCATCGTTTGGGACATCGCGGCGAAGGTTTCTTTCGAAACATCGATCGGGCCGGGGGCGAAGAGTTTGGGTGAGGGCATGGTGGTAAGAGATTGGAGATTGGAGATTGGAGATTTGAAATTAGAGAAGATTGTAGGACTTGAGCAGGGCGGTGAGCTGGGTGGTGGCGGTGGCGCTCATGGGGGCGAGCGGGAGGCGGAGGTCCGGGAGGCAGTGGCCTTGGAGGGCGACGGCGGTTTTGATCGGCACCGGGTTCACGTCGAGCGACATCAGGCCGCGCATCAGCGGGTAGTATTGCTTTTGCAGGGCGAGCGCTTCGGGGAAATTTCCGCTGAGGCACGCTTTCACGAGCTGGACGATGACTTCCGGGATGAGGTTCGAGGCGACGGAAACCAGCCCGGTGGCACCGCAGGAGACGAAGGGCAGGGTGAGGGGATCGTCACCGGAAAGGATGCCGAACTCCGCGGGCAGCGCTTGGACGAGCTGGTTGATGCGGTCCACCGAGCCGCCGGCTTCCTTGATGGCGACGACGGTCGGGCAATCGGCGGCCAGGCGAGCGGCGGTTTCCGGGGCGATCTCGATCGAGGAACGGCCGGGCACGCTGTAGAGCATGATCGGCAGGTTGGTGGACTCGGCGATGGCCTTGAAATGGAGGTAAAGACCTTCCTGTGAGGGCTTGTTGTAGTAGGGGCAAACCTGGAGTGTGCCGGTCGCGCCGAGTGCTTCGGCGGCTTCGGTGAGTTCGATGGCTTCGGCGGTGGCGTTCGCCCCGGTGCCGGCGACGACCTGGCAACGACCGGCGGCGAATTCCACGGCGAGGCGGATCACCTCGATGTGCTCTTCCGTGTCGAGCGTGGGGGACTCTCCGGTGGTGCCGACGGGCACGATGCCGTCGATACCGGCGGCGATTTGCCGTTCGATCAACGATTGGAAAGCGGGGACGTCGATTTCACCGTCGCGAAACGGGGTGATCAGGGCGGTATAGGTGCCGGAAAAGTTCATGACGGCGCGGACGATGGAGCATCTTCCCCGAACGGCCAAGCCGTATCCTGCCGGGGAGGGGATTTTTCCACGGCGGATTTTGGTAAGCAACCCGACGCTGCGGTGGTTGGAGGTTTACCGGTGCGGCGGGCAAGTGCTCCCTGCGGACGATGTATTCCGCCTCAGACGGCATCCCGCAAAACCGAGGCCCGTGAGACATTTGCCTCATCGGCAACGCGTTGCAGATATTCGAGATCCGATTCTTAATCGAATGGGGAAATCCGCCGGAGATCAGGGCTGTTTTTCCACGACCTTGCCGTTTTCCCGAACAAAGATTGGAAGCCCCAAGCGGCGATGTTCGGCACGCACCTTCTTGGCTGCCCTACGAAATGCACGCAGGGCGACTCTGCCCTCTTCGGGGAGTTCTGACATTTTCATGGGCCGCAGCGGCGTGTATTTCGGGGCAATCATAGGTGGAGGAACCGATCCACATCGGAGATACCATGGCTTTCCGAAGTTGCCAAGGGGAGGGGTGGAAATTCTGTCGAGTCCCAGACATACCATTTGTCGGCCAATGGCAGATACAGATTCACCAGGTTCTCCAAAATCCTCGGATAACGCCGTCGAATATCCTCTGATGGAATGAAATGTCCGCCTTTTTTGGTCCTGAGACGGACTCGCGCAATGGACTCCTTTGGACCTGGCAGCCAAAGAAAGTGCAGAACGATTTGAAATCCCGCCGATTTCGCTCGCGAGAGCATGGCGGTGTGTGCCCGACCGGAGAGGGTTGATTCCAAAGCGAAGGTAGTTCCAGCGACGATCAGCTCATCTACCTCGCGCAGGAAAATTCGCCCCGCTTTGATCGCCACCGAAGCGGGATCGAAAGGGGACAATCCACGCGCGATTTCATCGGCATTGATAAAACGCACGCCTTTGA
>CAYXZE010000373.1:0-2898 GCA_964469395.1 uncultured Luteolibacter sp. | reverse complement strand
TCCTCGATCCAGTAGCGGATGTTGGAAAGCAGGAACTGCCGCACTTCCGGGCGGCCGTAGTCGAAGCATTTCGAGTCCCATGCCGGGTGGTCGCCGAGCGGGCCGTCATGGAAATACTGGTGGCCGGAGCCGTCGAAGTTGTTGAGCCCCTCCGCCATGTTTTTCACGGCGTGGGAGTGCACGACGTCCAGCAGCACCGCGATGCCGAGGCCGTGGGCGGTGTCGATGAGGTATTTCAAATCCTCCGGCGTGCCGAAGCGCGAGCACGGCGCGAAGAACGACGAGACGTGATAGCCGAACGAGCCGTAATACGGATGCTCCTGCACCGCCATGAGCTGCACCACGTTGTAACCGGCCTTGGCGACGCGGGGTAAAACACTGTCAGCGAATTCCCGGTAGGTATGCACCCGCGGTTCCTCGCCGCCCATGCCGACGTGGGCTTCGTAAATCAGCGGCGCGGTGATGGCGGCCGGATTGAATTCGTGTTTCCAAACGTAGGGTTGCGGCGTGTTCCAGATTTGTCCGCAGAAATCATGGGTCGTCGGGTCCTGCACCGCGCGGCGGATGCAGGCCGGGATGCGGTCGCGCCGCGAGCCGTCCGCGCCGACGATGTGGAGCTTCACTTTCTGGCCGTGGGCCAGCGCGTTTTCCGGCAGTTGCAGCGACCAGACGCCGCTGGCCGAGGGCGTCAGCGGATGGGCGTCGCGGTTCCAGCGGTTGAAGTCACCGATCAGCGAGACGGCCTGCGCCGCGGGCGCCCATTCGCGGACCGTCCATTGGCGGCTCGCCGGATGGAAATGGATGCCGGTGAATTTGTGGCCGGTGGCGTAGGCGGCGAGAGTTTTCGAACCTTGTTCGATTTCCGCGAGGGCGTCGTTGAACTGCCGCATCCGCCGCTCGATGGCGCCTTGGTGGGGTTCGAGCCAGGGATCGTCGAGGACAAGCTGGGGTTTGTCTGTCATTGCGCGTGAGGTTGCTGGTTCCTCACGCCGTCGGAAAGCCAAATTCTTCGGGAGTGCGGGACTTGCCGGGAAATCGGGGTGGCGAACCACCATAAGCTTGATCCGGGCATTTCCGCTGGCCACCATCCCGAATCGCAGGCGCAGGTCTTGTGAAAAAAATTTCATCAATGAGTGAACCGAAGACACCGCCTCCCAAGGAGTTCATCGCCACCCTGGAGCCTTTTTGCGGACTCCCGCTGGAGCGGATTTTCGTGGTGACGGACGAGCGGCAGGCGCTTCTCGCGCGGCAGGACCTGATGCACGCCGGAGTGGTCGGCTTCGACACGGAATCGAAGCCGACGTTCCACAAGGGCCAGAAATCGGAGGGGCCTCACGTCCTGCAATTCGCCACCATGGGCAAGGCTTACATTTTCCAATCTCACGTCGCCGAGAGTCATCCGGCCATTGTGGAGCTGCTGCGCTCGGAAGATCTTCTGAAGATTGGTTTCGGCCTGAACGGCGATCTCCATCAGATTGCACGGCGCTTCGGCATCCGCCCCGGCGCGACCGTGGATCTCGACCGCTCGTTCAAACAACTCGGCTACCGCAACTCCGTCGGAGCGAAGTCGGCCATCGCCATGCTGTTCAACCGCAAGCTCTCGAAATCCAAATCCGTCACCACCTCGAACTGGGCGGCGAAGGAGCTTTCCGACAGCCAGTTGGTTTACGCCGCGAACGACGCCTACGCGGCGCTGAAGGTTTTCCACGCGCTGCGGGAGCAGGGGAATGAGGATGCCTAACCGGCTGATTACTTGAACAGGTCCAGGAAGCGGTCCTCGTTTTCCGCAAACACCTTCAGCCGGTCCAGCTCCTGTTTGAGCTGATAGGCCTTGGAGCGGTCCTTGCGGGCCAGTGCGAAAAGCTCCTCGACGCGCTGCCTGTCGCGGGCGCTCAGGCGGGAGGTTTTTTTCACGGGCTCGGCGTCGTCATCACTGGCGAGCGGCTCCACGGGCGGCGCCATGATAGTCCGCGCGGCGCTTTCCGCGGCTCCTTCGAGGCGATGGAGGAATTCCTCAAGGCCTTTTTCCACTTGCTCCGCCTGCTCCCGGAGCTCGTCCAGGTCCAGGGAGATGCCGGCCATGGTGGTGAAGGTCTCCAATACCGCGAGCGCGGCCTTGGGGAAGGGAAACTGGGAAAATACGTGCGGCATTTCTCCTAACAGGCAGCCGCCGCTCATGCCGTGGTCGGCGGCGGTGGCTAACAAGACGCCGTTGAGCCCGCTGATCTGGCCTTCTTCGAGGATTTGCAAATCGAGCCGTCTGAATTCCTCAAGCGTCTGGTGATCGATGGCCGCGCCGAAGACCCGCGAATCATGCTCGGGGCGCATCTGCGTGGCCATCGCGGCGAAGGTGAAAACGCGGCGCACCCCGAGTTCGCGGGCATGGCCGATGAGCTGCGAGCAGAACTCCGCGCCTTTCGTCGGCGGCTGGGCCTCGCCGATGAAGACGATGAGATCATGTTTCTTGTCCGGATCGTGCCACAGGAAAAGCCGGCTGCGCGGCAGGCGGGCGGTCTGGATCAGGCCGCCCTTCACCTCGACCCGATCCAGATCGAAAAACTCGCGCGCCGGGAACTCGGCCAGCACGTGCATGTCGAGCTTGGCCATCAGATAGTAGTCGGCGCTGATCGCCACGGCCCCCATTCCGGGCCACGCGGCGACCAGCCATGGATCGTTGAGATATAACTCTTTTCCCATGACTCCAACATCCACCCGATCCGGGCGCGGTCAAATGATGATCTGGCGGAGTTGTGCCGGGGGCGCGAAGCGCCAAGGAGCGGCGGAATCCGTCCGCCGTGTCCATGGAAAGCCAATGAGGTGAGCAAGGCGCTTTTCATTGGCCCCTCATGGACGGGGCGATCGGATATCGCCCCTCCTTGACGCGCTCCAAGGAGCGGC
>CAYXZE010000372.1:0-2914 GCA_964469395.1 uncultured Luteolibacter sp. | reverse complement strand
CCACTCGCCGATGCGCCGCAAAAGCACAAGCGCGAAGCTCTTCTCTTTCTCCCCCCATCGTCCGGACGGACAAGAATGTCCGCCCCCCCTTATTCCCGAACCCGGCCTCAAGCCCCCGAAAGATCATCCGAAAGACTCTCCGACAAACTCTCGGCGATCGCCTTGATGACCTCCCCCGACTCTTTCTCCACCAGCGGACGCGCCAGCATATCCTCGTAAATGTCGATGTAGCGGCGGGCCACCTCCTTGTGGCTGAATTCCCGCTCGCTCTCGATCATCACCCGGCGGATTTCCCGTTCGCGGATCTCGGGCGGCAACGAGTAAAAATCCATCGCCCGGTCGATCGCCCAGCGGAACGCGCCCGAGTTGTAGTGATCGAAGCGGAAGCCGTTTCCGGTCGAGTTGCCAATATCCAGCGGCCGGATCGTGTCGTAAAGCCCGCCGGTGGAATGCACCACCGGCAGCGAACCGTAAAGCGGCGCGGTCATCTGCGGCAGGCCGCACGGCTCGAACAGCGAGGGCATCAGCATGAAATCCGAAGCCGCATAAGCCAACCGGGAAAGACGCTCCTCGAAATCCACGATCGCCACCCGCTCGCGCAAATCGAACGCGCTGACGATTTTATCGAACCACTGCTGGTGCGGGCCGTTCGCCACGATGACCACCTGCAAATCGCGGTCCCAGTAGTCAGAAACCAGTTGATGGAGGATTTCCGTGAGAAGCTGCGGCCCTTTCTGCACGGGATCCAGGCGCGAAGGCCAGAAGAAGATGGGCGCGTTCGGATCCTCCTTGAGCTGGAGCTCGCGCTGCAAGGCGCGCTTGTTCGCCGCCTTGCCCTCCACAAAATCCTTCACGCCGAATTTTTGAGCCAGCGAGTCATCCGTCAGCGGATTATAGGAAACATCCGGCGCGTTGAGAATGCCCGCAGAGCAACCGGCGGCATACTTGCCGCGCAGCTCGGCACGCACGGAATCCGGCACCACCGAGTGCCAGCCCTCGACGATTTCCCACAAAAACCGCGGACTCACCGTGTTGATGTAGTGGGCGGCGAAAATACCCGAAGCCAGCAAATCCACCGGCACCTGCGACCGGGCGTGGTCGTAATTGCAAGGCGGTCCGGCGAAATACAAATTCATCCAGAACTCCGCGGCATCGATTCCCACCTCCTCGATCTGCGCCAGCGAGACGTTCAGCGTGTGAATGTTATGCACCGTGAACAGACTTTTGATCCCGCGGCGGCGGGCCATCCCCGGAATCAACGCCGTCATCCAGTCGTTGCAATGGATCAAATCCGGCATCACCCGCGGGATGATGTGGTTGATCACCTCGCGCTGAAACACCAGGGCGATGCGCATCGCCTCGGCCGAGTGGTTGCTGTAAACCTGCTCGCGATAGTAGAAAATCCGGTCCTCCGCCAAGTGGATGTGCGCCTCTGGCAGGACTTCATGATATTTCCGCAGCTCCTTTTCGTGGAGATTGAAAATGTCGCCCTGGAACATCCGCCGGTAGTTCGGCATCGCCACGTGGACGTCCGCGCCCAGTTCGAACAACGCGGACACCAGCGAGGCCGAAACATCCGCCAAACCACCCGCCTTCGCCGACATCCTCTGCGTCATATTCCCCATGCCCGCAGGCAAATAGGTGATCTCGGGAGTGACGATGAGAATTCTGGGTTTCGCGGGTTTGGAATGTTGAGGCATGAGGACGTGAAATTTAAGCGTTACTCTATCCGCTCGGATACTGAGAGGAATCCCCGCGCATCGCCACTCAAAACTGGCGGATTCGTGAGAATATTTTGCAGTTTCGGGTCTCGTTAGCCCGTCACAGCCCGGTCTCGGCCAGATGGCGGATGCAAAACTGCGACCACGTCTCCAACCGGTCGAACAACGGCCCGTTGAGCTCCGCCAGCGGCGTGAACCCGAGATCCAGCAACGCATCCTCGCGCGAACCCACCACGTCCGATTTCAAATCCACCACATGGACGATGCCGAGATGCACCTGCCCCACCGGATTCGACTCATCATTGAGCAGCGCGATGATCCGGTGCTCGTGCTCCTCGGGAAGGTCCAGCTCCTCCTCGATTTCACGAGTCACCGCCGCATGATAGGCATCCGGCCCGATCCGCCCTTCGCCCATATCCACCGGATTGACGTGCCCGCCCACCCCCACGGAAATCTTCGCGTGCAGCCGGCTTTCCCCGCCCGCTTTCCCCCGGGTATAATGCAGGATGCGATCCCCGCAGCGGAAAATGCAGTAAGGGATCAACTGCTTGTGCCCCGGATCCAGCTCCGCCGCCGCCCGGTCCATGAAAAAGTGGCTCGCCGGATCGAGCAAACGCCCGATCGCCCCGTCGAGCCCCTCCGTCCGGATTCCTTCAAACGCCCCGATCTCCTCCAACAAGGCACGCGGCACCACCAACACTTCCTCTCCGGCATATTTCGACATGCGCGCGACCATAGATCCTCCCGCCGCTTCGCCAAGCATTCATGGCAGAGCCGGCGCATCTAAATTTTTCACGCCTCGAAAAGATGAAAAATGGACGCGAAAATCCCCCTTCAATCACCTGATTCAATCCCCGGAGCGTTTTTCACGGGCGGCAGTTCGCGGCGCTCTTGCTCCAGACACCCCGTTCATTTCTTTTTTTGCGTTTTCTTGATCCCTTTTGCGGCGGAAAATCTTCGTTGGATTTTGCGATCAAACCGCTCGGCACGCCCCCTCAGCCCCCCCCGCCGGACCGCCATTGGAAAACAATTGTCAATTTTTCTAAAAATCCTCTTGCCCGTCCCCGATCCCGCCGATAAACCTCCGCCCCACCCGAAAGGGGCGTTAGCTCAGTTGGTAGAGCACTTGCATGGCATGCAAGGGGTCAGCGGTTCGAATCCGCTACGCTCCACCACTCTTATTTTCAAAGAGT
>CAYXZE010000371.1:0-2926 GCA_964469395.1 uncultured Luteolibacter sp. | reverse complement strand
CCATTTTGCGGGCGGACCCGAACATCGTGATGATCGGGCAAATCCGGGACCTTGAGACCGCTGAAATCGCCATTCGCGCCTCGCTCACCGGCCACTTGGTTTTCTCCACTCTTCACACCAACGACGCCATGGGCGGCATCAGCCGATTGGTGGACATGGGCGTAGAGCCGTTCCTCGTTTCCGCCGCCGTCCGCGCCTTCCTGGCCCAGCGCCTCGTCCGGCGGCTGTGTCCGCATTGCAAGGTCCCGCGCGATGTCACCGAACAGGACCGCCGCGACCTTGGCATCCCGCTGCACCTTCCCGGCCAGGTCTATTCGCCGAAAGGCTGCGACCGCTGCCGCCTCACCGGCTTCTCCGGCCGGCTCGCCATTTACGAAGTCATCCTGCTCACCCAGCCGATGCAGGAACTCGTCGCCCACCGCGCCCAGTCCGTGGAACTCCGCGCCCAAGCCATCCGCGACGGCTACGTGCCGATGCGCGACTACGGCTGGCACAAGGTGATGAAGGGGGAAACGACCATTGAGGAAGTCATCTCCGTGACTTCATCCGACATTGGTGGTGGAGAATGAGAACATCGAACATTGAACGCCTAACATCGAACGTTGAAGTGAAGAATCTGACTCGCGGATAGAACATTTCAGCATTTCAGCTTTTACCCCAAACGATGCCCCTCTTCGCCTACAAAGCCCTCGCCGCCAACGGTGCCGTCACCACCGGCGAGCTCGAAGCCGCGGATCGTCCGGAAGCCCTGCGCGTGCTCGATAAAAAAGGACTCCAGCCGGTCAACCTCAAGGAAACCGCCGCAGCCGCCCCGTCCAAAAAGCCCGCAGGCGGCGCGAAGGCCAAAGCTGAAGAAAGCACTCCCTCCAAGAGCAAAACGGAGACCGAGGAAAAACCGATCCCCGATGGCCCGATCAAGCTCAAGCGCCAGGAAGTCGTGCTCTTCACCGAGGAACTGTCCGACATGCTCGGCGCCGGTCTCCAGCTAGAGCCCGCGCTCAAGTCCATGGAAAACCGCCAGGAACTCGGCAACCTCAAGGCCGTTTCCTACAAGATCCGCCAGATCGTGCGCGATGGCGTCAATTTCTCCGTCGCCCTGAAAAAAGTCAGCCCCAGCTTCGGTCCGCTTTATTGCTCGCTCGCCGCGGCCGGCGAGGCTTCCGGCGCGCTCGACGACATTCTCAAGCGCCAGGCCCACTATTTAAAGACCCTCGCCGAGTTGCAGGCCCGCCTCATCCTGGCGATGATCTATCCGGCCTTCCTGATTCTCGCGGGCATCGGCGTTTCCATTGTTTTCGTCACCACCCTCATCCCCCAGCTCACCTCTCTCATCGAGAGCAGCGGCGGAAAAATCCCGCTCGGAGCCGCCATCCTCATCGGCATTTCCGCCTTCCTCCAAAAGTGGTGGATCGTCATCATTCTAACAATTCTCGCCGCCTTCATCTTTTTCAAAGCCTGGAAAGACAACGACGCGAACAAATCCGCCTGGGACCGCATGAAGCTCAAGCTGCCGCTCATCGGCCCGGTCATCACCAGCCGGTTCTACGTCCAGTTTTTGGAAACCATGGCCAACCTCGTCAGCAACGGCCTGCCCCTGCTGCGGGCGCTGGAGCTGTCCCGCGATGCCACCCAGAACCGCTCGCTCCGCACCGAGCTGGACAAGGTCATCGCCCAGGTCGGCGACGGCCGCTCCTTTTCCAAGGCCCTCATCCGCAACGGAGCCTTCCCTCCCCTGCTCATCGACATGATTTCCGTGGGCGAGCAAACCGGCAGGATCGACCAATCCCTGCGCCGCGCCGCCGAACGCTACGACAAGGAGCTCGACAAGAGCCTCCAGCAAATCATGGCCCTCGTCATGCCCTGCGTGCTCATCATCATGGCCGGCCTCATCGGCACCATGGCCTATCTGATGATCACCTCGATCTTCCAGACGATCTCGAATCTGGGGTGAGTCCGATTTTACAAAATTTCCTGCTTCTTGCCACTTCCGGAAGCTCCATGGCTTTCGGTCAGGGACAGCCGGAAACAACCGAATCCGCCGGGACAAAAAAGAACAGAAGGCCTTGAAAAAGCATGAGAAAATACTTCGTTCGCCCAATCGATCACTGGCTGGACGTTTTGCATCCAGAATTCAGAGCGCCGTTGCCTGAACGCTTCGCGCCCGAGAAATTTCTCACCCTTGCTGTGACGCAGCAGCAGGTTTTTTCCGACAACCGCTACTGATTTCCCCCGCTCCGCATGGGGAGCCGCCGCGGAAATCAATTCACCACAAGTGGTGAATTCGTCGGCTACGATGGCGATTTCCGTGAGTGGAAGTGAATCCTTTGTGTCAGGATATTCGGCACTGGTGAGATTGATGATTTCAGGTGCCGGGGAGTCTTCGCTTTCGCTCAATGCTATTGGCAAATGAAATCGATAAACCAATCCATCAATTTCAAATTGATACCACGGTGCTCCAGCTTGTGCGCACTCATCGAACATCGACCTCCAATCTTGCAATAGGGTATTCGAATGGCCAACCAGCCGGATGGTCCCGAAGGCCTCATAACGCATCAAATACCTTGAAACCTCGCTCGGACTTGTCGTCGGTCCGTTTTTTTGATTCAGGGAAAAGGTGCCGTCGAAATGGTGATAAATTGCCGGGGCTTCATCATGGTTTTCCGAATAAATCCACGAACCTACGGATGCGCCAAGGATGCATATTCCAAAGCCCGTTAGTATTTTTGAAACACTTCGTTCGCCGCTGAATACTTCTGGAGCGTCGGATTGTTCAGGCATGGCGTTCTTGTCAAAGACCCCGGAATTCAGTCGCGAGTTTCTTCGCCGTGGCGATGGTGTTGCGGTGGAGCTTGGCGGTGAACTCGGGCTGGCGGTTGTAGCCGCCGCCGTAGAGCACGGCCACCGGGATGCGGTTCTTGATGAAGGC
>CAYXZE010000370.1:0-2930 GCA_964469395.1 uncultured Luteolibacter sp. | reverse complement strand
CGCGTCCATTTTACCCGTCGGCCCTGTGCAAAAGCCCTTTGCCGGACAACAATTCATGATTACGGTGCGCCCATGGCTGAAGTTTTATCCACTTTCTTTTTGAGTCCGGGCGCTGCCGCTCCTGATTTTTCCCTGCCCGATGCGGATGGCCGCCCGCTGGCCCGCGCGGATGTCGCCGGGGAGCGCGGACTGCTGGTCGTTTTCGCCTGCAATCACTGCCCTTACGTGATCCACCTTGCGGACATTCTGGGAGAATTCGCCCGTGAAATTTCGCCGCAGGGCGTGAACACGGTGGCGATCAATTCCAACGATCTCGAAAAATATCCGCAGGACGGCCCGGAATTCATGAAGACCTTCGCCGCCGAACGGCGCTGGGACTTTCCCTATCTGCTCGATGAATCCCAGGAAATCGCCAGGGCGTATGGCGCGGCCTGCACCCCGGATTTTTTCCTTTTCGACGGCAGCGGGAAGCTGTTCTACGCTGGCCAATTCGACGATTCCCGCCCGCGCGGCGGCCAGGCTCCCCACGGCGGCGACCTGCGCGAAGCGGTGCGGCGGATGCTCGACGGCGAGGAACCGCTTGCGCGCCCCTATCCGAGCAGCGGCTGCAACATCAAGTGGAAGCCCGGCAACGAGCCGGGTTTTGTGAGTTGCTCGTATTGAAATTGACCCCCGCAGGCGGGACGGCGAAGGTCGCCCCCGTGCGCACGATCCTGGTCACGGGTGGAAACGGCGGGCTCGGTCTGGGGATCGCCCGCTATTTCCTCAGCCATGATCCCGAAGCCCGCCTGTGGCTCGGGGTCCGGGCGAATCGCGGGCAGGCGGAAATCCTCGCCGCCGAATTCGCCGGACGCTGCGTGTTGGTCGATCTCGAAGTCACCCGGCCCGCCGCGTGGGAAGCCGCCGTCGCTCAAATCCTCGAAACGGACGGCCGCCTCGACGTGCTGGTGAACAACGCGGGCATGCATCGCGACTGTCTGTTAGCCGCGATGCCGGACGAGGCCTGGCACTCGGTCATCGCCGCGAATCTGGACGCCGTGTTTCACGGCTGCCGCGCGGCCGTCACGCCGATGATGCGCCAGCGCTTCGGGCGGATCATCAACATCGCCTCGCTCAGCGCGGTGCTGCCGCCGCTGGGCCAGACGAATTACGCCGCGGCCAAGGCCGGCGTGGTCGCCCTCAGCCAGACGCTGGCCAAGGAAGTCGCCCGCGCGGGCATCACCGTGAACTCGCTGCTGCCCGGCTACATCGATACCGAGGCGCTCGGCGGCATGGATGACGAGGCGCGGAAATCCGCCCGACTCGCCATCCCGCTGCGCCGCTTCGGCAAGCCGGAAGAAGTGGCCGCAGCCGTTTATTTCCTCGCGGGCCGGGACGCGGCCTATATCACGGGGGCCGCCCTCAAGATCGACGGCGGAATTTTCTAACTCAAAAATCATGCAAGGCGACGAACTCCGGCAAAAGATCAAGGAAGTGATGGTGGATGAGCTGATGCTCGAACAAGCCCCGTCTGAAATCACCGACACCATTCCGATTTTCGGCGGTGGCGGACTCGGCCTGGACTCGGTGGACGCGCTGCAGCTCGTCGTCGGTCTGGAAAAACATTTCGGCCTGAAAATCGGCAATTCCGACGCTGCCAAGGGGATTCTGGAAAGCGTGGAAACCATCGCCCGCGAGATTGAGAAAGGGCAGTGATCGAGGGGATGCCGATGACTGCGGGTGGGAAATGAGATGAACCGTCTTTCTCTCAGCCATCCACTTTGCCTTCGGCCATGCCAGTTTGTGGCTTCGCCTTGATAAAAGTTCGCTGCCGCTCACTCCGCATTCCACTCTCAACTTCTCCCGATGAAGGCGTTTCTCATTTTCCTGCTGAAGCTGGTGCTCACCGCGCTGTGCCTGTGGTGGGCGTTTTCCCAGGTGAAGTTCGACCGCTCGGTTTTCACCCGTCCCGGCGCCATGGATTACCGTTGGTTCGTCGGCGGCATCGCGCTGGCCGGGGCGTCCATCGCGCTGCAAGGCATCCGTTGGTGGTTCTTTTTACGCGGCCAGTCGCTCGCGGTCAGCGCGGGGCGGGCGGTCGAGCTGACCCTGATCGGCAGCCTCTTCAGCCTGGCCTCGGTCAGCGGGATCGGCGGAGATGCCGCGCGCATCATCCTGCTGATGCGCGATCATCCCGGCCGCAAACTCGTCATCGCCATGGCGATCATGGCTGACCACCTTGCGGGATTGGTTTCGCTGGCGGTGGTGTTTTTCATCGTCTCCGTGGCCCGGTTCGACGCCATCGCCGATCCCAGCGTCCTGGGTCGCGGCGTGATCCACTTCGCGTGGTTTTATCTGGGCGGCGGCTTGGCGATGGTGCTGCTGATTTTCATCTGCGCCTCACCGCCCGTCCATCGGCGCATCCACGGCAACGACCGTTTCGCCCGTTGGCCGATCATGAGGCGGATTCCCGAACTCTATGACGTCTATCGGAAAAACTGGAAGTACGCGCTCGGCGGCCTGGCCGTTTCCTTCGTGATGCTCGCCGCCTATTTTTCCTCCTACTACTGCGGCATGCGCGCCGTCGGCGGCACCGCCAACTACGGCGCGGTCATTTCCGCGATGCCGGTGATCGACTCCATCAGCGGCATGCCGATCTCCATCGCCGGTGTCGGCGTGCGTGAAAAACTGTTCGAAGTCCTGATGAAAGACCTCGCCGGAGTTCCGCCGGAAACCGCCATCGCCGCCTCGCTCGCCGGCTTCGGCTGCAACGTCTTCTGGGCCGTCCTCGGAGCCCTGTTTTTCCTGAAGAAGCGCGACCGCCTCAGCGTCGCGGAGCTGGAAGCGGGCGGGGAATAAAAGGACTCAATACACCACATCCCCCGACGAATCCTGTCCGCCGCCGCTGTTCTGGATCTTCTCCTTCGTCCACTGGTAGCCCTGCTTGGTAT
>CAYXZE010000369.1:0-2978 GCA_964469395.1 uncultured Luteolibacter sp. | reverse complement strand
GGGCGTGGCCTTGCGAGCCGAAGCCGATCACGGCGAGGGTTTTCTTCTTGAGAGGAGCGATCGGGGCGTCCTTGGTGGTATAGATCTTCGCGGCCATGGCTGCTCGGTAGTTGGTTCGTTTGAGGCACACCGCTGCCATCGGGGCAAACGGCGGGGCGGCAACTTGGAGGGATGCGGCAAGCGGGTCAAGCAACAACAGGGAATTGGCACAAGCCATTTCACGGTATTTCCAACACATCCGCGCGAACAAAGAGCGAAAGGCATGAAGCGGGAAAACGAAGCGGCGAAGCCCGCGCTTGAAAAGCTCCGCCCCGCCCGTCAAAGCAGACCGCGTGAATCAAGCTTTCATCCTCGGTGCCGGACTCGGAACCCGTTTGCGCCCGCTCACGGAGCGCCTGCCAAAACCGCTCGTCCCGCTGTTTCATCGCCCGCTCGCGGAATGGGCGGTGGCGGCCTGTGAAAAAACCGGCATCCGGCGGTTCGCGGTCAACACGCACCATCTGCCGGAGGCTTGGGACGATTTCGGCAAGGAGCGCGACGTCACCCTGTTTCACGAGCCCGTGCTGCTTGAAACCGGTGGCGGCCTGAAAAACATCGGCGCATGGATGGGCCATGAACCCGTGCTGGTCCACAACGGCGACATCTTCTCCACGCTGCCCTTGGAAAAACTCATCGCCGCGCACGTGGCATCCGGCCTGCCGGTGACGCTGGCGCTGCGCACGGAAGGCCCCGCCCGCCACATCGCGCTCGATTCCCCAGGCACCCGCGTGACCGACATCCGGAATTTGTTAGGTCGCGCGGACGGCACCCACCTTTTCACCGGCATCTACTGCGTGAATCCCGATTTTCTCGACCTCATCCCGGCGGGAGAAAAAATCCCGGTGATCCCCGCCTTCCTGGAATTGGCCAGACGCGGGCGGCTCGGCGCCGTCGTCCTCGATGAAGGCGTGTGGCTCGATCTGGGCGACCGCGATTCCTATCTGCAGGCCCACCGTGAGCTCGATCTCGCCCCGGCGATCCATCCGTCAGCCAGCGTCGGGCCGGGAGCCGTCATCGAGCGCTCGGTGGTCGGCCCCGGCGCGATAGTCGAAGCGGGCGCGGTGGTTCGCGACTCGGTGATCTGGCCCGGCGGGCGGGTCAGCGGCGGTGCGGTGCTGGACCGCTGCATCGTGTTTTCCGAAGCCCCGGTAACCGGCAGCCATCAGGATCGCGATCTTTGATGCGCGAAATCTGACATTTCCCGCCGGAATCCTTGCCATCCCGCGCCGCAGCCGATAATCCCCGCAAACACAAAAACCATGACCGCAACAAACGCATCCACAGTCCCCAACGCCAAACGCCTTCTATGGGCGGGATTCACCGCCATTCTCGCCGCCGGAGTCGGATTTTCCGTCAGAGGCGGAGTTCTCGGACAATGGGCCGAGCAATTCGGTTTCACCATGACCGAACTCGGCACCATCACGGGAGGCGGCCTCGCCGGATTCGGCCTCATCATCATCATTTCCAGCCTCTTTGCGGACAGGATCGGATACGGGAAACTGATGGCCGCCGCCTTTCTCCTCCATTTCATCTCCGCGGTTTTGACACTGGCCACCCCGGCCTTTTTCGCCTCCGGAGGAAAAGACGCCGCTTACTGGTGTCTGTTTTCCGCCATGTTCATTTTCGCCATCGGTAACGGCGTCTGCGAGGCCGTGGTGAACCCGCTAACGGCGAATTTGTTCCCTAAAGCCCAGGCCCATTATCTCAATATCCTGCACGCGGGCTGGCCGGCCGGACTGGTGCTGGGCAGCGTGGCTTCCGCTTTCATGGCAGCCCGCACCGACGGTGCCGGCAACATCGTTTCCGCCGCGATCGACTGGAAAATCCAAATGTCGCTCTTCCTGATTCCGGTAATCGCCTACGGCGTGCTGTTACTCGGTCAAAAATTCCCCCGCTCCAATGTCTCCGCCGCCGGTATCACCTTCGGTCAAATGCTCGGCACGGTTTTCGCCCCGCTCATGATCATTCTGATCATTGTTCACGCGCTCGTCGGCTATGTCGAACTCGGCACCGACTCATGGATCAGTAAAATCACCGGCTCGATCATGGCCAGTCCGACCAAGGGCCTGATCCTCTTTGCCTACACCTCGATGCTCATGTTCGTCCTTCGGTTCTTTGCCGGACCCATTGTTCATCGCATCTCCCCCATCGGGCTGCTCTTTGTCAGCGCGGTTCTCGGCTTCATCGGCCTTCAGCTCCTCGGCTCCGCCACCAGCGTCATGCTTTGCGTGGTTGCCGCCACGATTTACGCTCTCGGCAAAACATTCCTCTGGCCGACCATGCTGGCGGTGGTTTCAGAAAGATTCCCCAAAGGCGGCGCGGTTGCCATCGGCATACTCGGCGGCGTGGGAATGCTTTCCGCCGGTCTGATCGGCGGCCCCGCCATCGGATTCAAGCAAGACTATTACGCTTCGCAAAACCTTCAGGAAAAAGCTCCGGCTGCCTACGAGCGATACAAGGCCAGCAATGAAAACACCTTCGCCGGTTTCAAAACCGTCGGCTTGGACGGCTCGAAAGTCGGCGTGCTTGAGGATGGTGGCGGCGAACTCGATCGTGCCGACAAACTCCTGAAAAAACAGGGGAAAACCGATGCCAACCATGACAAACTGACCGCCTGGTGGGATGAATCCAAGCCCTCTTCCGAACAGGACAAAACCGCCGTAAAAGACGCAGGCCTTTTCGGAGGCCGGATGGCTCTCAAGCTCACCTCCTTCGTCCCCGCCATCATGGCGCTCTTTTATCTCGGCCTTTTGATCTACTTCAAATCCATCGGCGGCTACAAGGCGCTCGAAATTACCGGAGAACAAGCATCGGGTGGAGTGAAGGGTCCCGTCGCCTGAAGTCTTTCCGATTTCTCACTTCCCCAAGCGGCATGGCCTCCCGACCCTGCCGCTTTTTTTACGCTTGCGACCGGGCCTTCCCGAGAGTGGAGTGATTGC
>CAYXZE010000368.1:0-2984 GCA_964469395.1 uncultured Luteolibacter sp. | reverse complement strand
ACGGCTGCAAATTCTGCGCCTCCGGCCTCGCCGGCTTCACCCGCAATCTCGACGCCTCGGAAATCGCCGGACAGGTCCTCGCCGCCGAGCAGCTTTCCGGCGAGCGTGTCGATTCCCTAGTCTTCATGGGCATGGGCGAGCCGATGGCCAACCTCGACAACCTGTTAGCAGCTATCGCCCTCATCACCGGTCCGAAAACCCTCCATCTCGGCGCGCGCCACCTCACCATTTCCACCTCCGGACTCGTCCCTCAGATCCGGAAACTCGCCGAGCACCCGCAGCAAATCCGCCTCGCCATCTCCCTCCACGGCGCCACCGACGACGTCCGCCAGCAGATCATGCCGATCAACAAAAAGTGGCCGGTCGCCGAACTGTTCGAGGCGCTCGACTATTGGAACGCGAAGAAAACCCAGAAAATCACCCTCGAATACATCCTCATCCAGGATGTCAACGACTCGCTCGAACAAGCCGCCATCCTCGCCCGCCACGCCCGCCGCCTGGGCGCGAAGGTGAACCTCATTCCCTACAACACCGTCGATGGACTGGAATGGAAACGCCCGCCTAACAACCACTGCCGCGCCTTCCAGGAGGTTTTGAAAACCGCCGGCGTCACCGCGAACCTCCGCTTGGAAAAAGGCCATGACATCGACGCCGCCTGCGGCCAGCTCCGCCTCAAGCAGGAAACCGAAGAGGGCATCATCCTCGCCCCCGCGAAACGTTAGAAAACCTCTGACACGCTCCCGCTCACTTCCGCACCGGCACGGGAATCGCCTCGCACACCTGCCGCCAGCCGGGAAAGTTCCATTTGTTAGGAAACCCGCTGCATTGCTCCGGCTTCACCGGATGGATGCGGCACGAATTCCCGTCCAGCATGATACACTCGTGGTTTTCCTTCTCGATGAGTGAAAGCCCCTGGCGGTTCGTCCGCAGGCGGGTGTAGCGGTCGAGGAATTCCTGCTCGGTCATACCGAGAAAGCCGGCGATCCGTGCGACCTCATCCTCCTCGATCCGCACGTCGCCCGGCCACTTGCAGCAGGCGGTGCAGCGCTGGCAGACGTAATAGACATCCGGCTCCAGAATGACCTCGCGGTTTCCCGGACTGCCGTGATCATGCGGGTCTCCGGCCATCACTCCAGTTGGCGGTAGTAATAATTCACCCGGCTGAGGAAGCCGCGCCACTTCGCTCCGGGGCGACCGTTATCCATCAGGAAATGCGGGCAATTCTTGTGAGGCGGCTTCTTGCCGCGCCGTGGCCAGTGATAGTGCGGCACCACGTTGCTCAGCGGAATGCCGTTTTTCTTCATCAGCACCGCCGCGAGCTTGGCGGTACGCTCGACGGTGGCCGCACGGTTGTTGCCGCGGTGCTCACACATCTCGATGCCAATCGACAACCGATTGCCCGGTCCGCCGAAGTCCGCGTGGATGCCCTGCTCGTTAGTGGGCATATGCTGGATGGCGAAGCGCGACTCCACCGTGTAATGCCAGATCAGGTAGCCCGGCCGCTGGCCGGTCCGCAGCGCACCGCGTTTCAAGGCCACCGCGTGACGCTCCGCGCCCGCCGTGTAATTCTGAGTGCTGTGGATCGTGATGTAGCGCGGCTTCATCGGCCGCGCCCCTCGCCGTCCGCAAGTCCCGCGGCGCACCATGTCCTGCCTCACATTCACCTGCCGCATCATCGCCGAAAGCGAAATTTTACCACCCGAATCCGATGGCGGCGGGGACGTCGTGCGGGTGGGCGGCCGATACGTCTCCTGTCTGCCACCTGGCGGACCGATCGGGCGGCACTGGAGGCAGACAAAAATCAGGATCGCGGAAGGAATTAGCCAGCGAAGGGATCTCACGGCGGGGAAATTACCATTCTCATGATTGTTCGGAAACCTAAATTTCCTGCGGCTAGATGCGGCAAGAGGCTCAAGGGTTGACCTCGCCGCTCCGCGCATTGTTCATTCGCGCACGCCATGTCCACTCCCCGCCCCCAAACCAAACCGCTGATCATGACGCCCCACGAGGCGCTGAAGCGGTATTTCGGTTTTTCCGGGTTTCTCGATGGCCAGGAGGAAGTCATCACGGAAATCACCTCCGGCCGCGACGGACTGGTGGTGATGCCCACCGGCGGCGGAAAATCGCTGTGCTTCCAAATCCCCGCACTGTGCTTCCCCGGCGTGACGCTGGTCATCTCGCCGCTCATCGCACTGATGAAAGACCAGGTCGATGCACTGGTGGCCCGCGGCATCGAGGCCACGATGATCAACTCCACGCTCGGTTGGCCGGAGCAAAAGGAACGGCTCGACGGCATGCGCGCCGGACGGTGGAAGCTGGTTTACGTCGCGCCCGAGCGTTTCCGCGCGGAAAGCTTTCTCAATGCGCTGGACGGCATCGAGATCTCCCTGTTCGCGGTGGACGAGGCGCACTGCCTCAGCCAATGGGGCCACGACTTCCGGCCGGACTATCTGCGGCTCGGGAAATCGCTGGCGAAAATCGGCCGCCCGCAATGCGTGGCTCTAACCGCCACCGCCACGCCCATCGTCCGCGATGACATCACCGCCGTCCTCACCCTGCGCGATCCGTTCGAGCGGGTCAGCGGATTTTCCCGCCCGAACCTCTCGCTGAACATCTCCTCCATGGACAAGGCGGCGCAGAAGGACGAGCGGATGCGCGCCGTCATCGCCGCCCACAAGACCGGCATCATCTACTGCGCGACTCGTAGAAAGGTGGAATCCGTTTCGGAAACCCTCGCCAGCTGGGGCGTGAAATGCGTGGCCTACCACGGCGGCATGGGCGACCAGGAGCGCGAGCGGGCGCAGGAAATCTTCATCCGCCGCAAGGCAGACGTCGCCGTGGCCACCAACGCGTTCGGCATGGGCATCGACCGCGCGGACGTGCGTTTCGTCGTCCACTACGAGATCCCCGGCAGCGTGGAGGCATACTATCAGGAAGCCGGCCGCGCCGGGCGGGATGGCGAAAACGCGGTCTGCGAGCTGCTC
>CAYXZE010000367.1:0-2989 GCA_964469395.1 uncultured Luteolibacter sp. | reverse complement strand
TCACCTCGCCGCCTTACAACCTCGGCATCGCCTACAAGAGTTTCAAGGACACCGCCCCGCGCGAAGAATTCCTCGACTGGTGCCGCCAATGGTGCGCGGAGCTGAAACGGGTGCTGGCGGATGACGGCTCGTTCTTCCTCAACGTCGGTGCCGCTCCAGCGAATCCACTGCTGCCCCACCAACTGATTCTCGCCCTAACCGACGGTAAAAATCCCCTTTTCACCCTCCAGAACACCTTCCACTGGGTCAAATCCATCACCATCAAGACCCGTGCCGACGAGTTCATCAGCGCCGGCCATTTCAAACCGATCAACTCCAAGCGCTACGTCAACGACTGCCACGAATACGTCTTCCACCTGACGAAAACCGGCGAGGTCCCGCTCGCCCGCCGCGCGGCGGGCGTCCCCTATCAGGACAAATCGAACATCGCCCGCTGGGGCCACACCGGCGGGGCGGATCTCCGCTGCCGCGGCAACACCTGGTTCATCCCCTACGAAACCATCAACTCCCGCGACAAGGAACGCCCCCACCCGGCGACCTTTCCGGTGGCGCTCGTCGAGCAATGCATCCTGCTCCACGGCAAGGGCCCGGCCACCCGGCTGCTGGATCCGTTTCTCGGCATCGGCACCTCCGCCATCGCCGCGAGCCGCCGGCAAATCGCCGAGTTCACCGGCATCGAGCTGGACGCCCACTACCTCGAAACCGCCCGCGAGCGGCTTGATGAGGAAACCACCCAACTCGTCGGCGAGCTGCCGTTCGGCATCTAATAACAAGCTTCCGGTGTTTTCGCTTCTCCCGCTCCGATTCCCCTTTTAGGAATGAGGAAACCTTCAGAACGCCACTTGATTTCATGACCTCCGCCCTCAACCAACTCATTCGCGACGCCTTCGCCGATGCGGCAACCGACGTTTTCCTCGTCGAGGACGAGCCGCCGCGCATCCGCCGCGAGGGAGATGTCGTCATCCTCCACCCCGGATCGATCCCGCGGCTGCCGATGGAAGAATTTTGGAAATCCTGCGGCATCGATCCCGCCGCGAATCCGGAAGCCGACGTTTCGTGGCGGGTCCCCGGCGGCGGACGGTTGCGGGTGAACCTGTATCACACGCTCGGGCGGCTCGCCGCGGTGCTGCGGCCGATCCGCAATGACATCCCGCCCCTGGCCGAGCTCGGACTCCCCGCATCATTGTTAGAGTCCTGGATGCAGCGCCGCTACGGGCTGATCCTGGTCACCGGCCCCACCGGCTCGGGCAAATCCACGACCGTCGCCTCGTGCCTGGACTGGATCAACCACCAACTGGCCCGCCACATCGTCACGCTGGAAGACCCCATCGAGTTCCTCTTCACCAACGACCGCTCGCTGTTTTCGCAGCGCGAGATCCGCCACGACTCCGGCAGCTTCTCCACCGGCCTGCGCGCCGCCCTGCGCCAGAGTCCGGACGTGCTTTTCCTCGGGGAAATCCGCGATTCGGAAACCGCGCTCACCGCGCTGCACGCCGCGGAAACCGGCCACCTCGTCATTTCCACCCTCCACAGCAGCAGCGTGGTGGAAACGCTCGACCGCTTTTCCCACCTGCTCAAAGCCGAAACCGGCGGCGCGCTCAATCTGTTAGCCTCGCAGCTCGTCGGCATCATTTCCCAACAGCTCCTCCCCCGTCTCGGCGGCGGACTTTTCCCCGCGCTCGAATACATGCAGAACGAGGCCGCCACCCGCCGCTGGATTCTGGAAAACCGCCTGACCGACCTCCAGGACCACCTCTTGAAATCCACCGAAGCATCCAATTGCTCGCTGCTGGAGTATCTCGTGGCCTCCGTCCAGCAAGGCTACCTCGATCCGGAAACCGCCCGCGGCGCCTGCGCCCGCCCTCAGGACTTCGACCGCGCCATGCGCGGCATCACCGGATAACTCATCGACCATGACCAGCAACATCACCGAATACCTTCGACACACCATCGCCCTCGGCGGCTCGGATTTGCACCTCAGCGCCTGGGCTCCGGCCTGCGCCCGGGTCCACGGCTCGCTCGTTCCCTTCAGCGAGGAAACGCTGGACCCCACCACCGTTAGAAACCTCATTCTCGACACCCTGACCGAAGCCCAGCGCTCCACCCTGGAACAGGAATTGGAACTCGACTACGCGCTCCAGGTGGAAGGCGTCGGCCGTTTCCGGGGAAATGTCCACATCGCCCGCGGCCATGCGGAAGCGGCGTTCCGCTTCATTTCCCAGGACATTCCCGCCTTGGAAACCCTGGGCCACCACCCGATCATCCACGAGTTTTGCAATATCCGCAGCGGCCTCGTCCTCGTCACCGGCGTCACCGGCTCGGGAAAATCCACCACCCTCGCCTCGATGGTCCGCCGCATCTCCGAGACCCGCAACGGCGTCATCATCACCCTGGAAGACCCCATCGAGTTCATCCACGAGCACCGCTCCAGCCTGATCAAACAGCGCGAAGTCGGCAGCGACACCCGCAGTTTCCCCAAAGCCCTGCGCCAGTCGCTCCGCCAGGATCCCGACGTCATCGTCATTTCCGAGCTGCGCGATCTCGACACCATCCGCATCGCCCTGACCGCCGCGGAAACCGGCCACCTCGTGCTCGCCACGCTGCACACGTCCGACGCCCCGCAGAGCATCAACCGCCTCGTCGATGTCTTCCCCGCCGACCAGCAGCCGCAGATCGTCACCCAGCTATCCAGCGCGCTCGAAGGCATCATTTGCCAGCGGCTGATTCCCCGCGCCGACGGCCAGGGCCGCGTGCTCGCCGCCGAAGTCCTCCGGCCCAACCACGCCATCCGCAACTGCATCCGCGAGGGCAAGCTCGAACAAATCGTCGGCCTGATGGAAATCGGCCACCGCGAGGGCAACCTCACCATCGACGAAAGCATCGGCAGCCTTTTCAATGCCAACCTCATCACCCGTGATGAAGCGATCTTCAACTGCCGCGAACGCCAGAATTTCGAAGAAAAACCCAAAGAACCCCGCAAACCCAAATC
>CAYXZE010000366.1:0-2995 GCA_964469395.1 uncultured Luteolibacter sp. | reverse complement strand
GGAAAACAGAGACAAACAGGGTGAGCGCGATGATTGCGAATGGTTTCATGACATTTTTCCCATGATCATGTGATTTTCACCGGGTGCCCACACGCTTCAAGCGTATGGACTGCACGTTGGCGACGACGACGTCTTTCATGATGACGGGAGTGAATGCCACTTCATGAATTCCGGCTTTCGCAACCTTCAGGGTTCCGGCCTTGGTTTCCCGATAGTCCGTCCAGTCCGGAGTGGGAATGATGGTGCCGGTGACCACTTGATCCGCGACACGGATTTCATAAGTGCTGCCATCATGGGGTTCGGGGACGGCCTGGGTGAGAAACACCTCATACTCGCCGGGTTCCGCGAAGTCGGCGAGCCAGTGCAAGGTGGCCTTTGGATTGTCGTAGTAACCGATCCCCGCGCCGGTGTCGGGAGCCACTCTCGGACCGGTGCCGCGGACTTCGACATCCGTGTAGCTGAGCGTGCCTTCCTCCACAATCCGTTGGATGAACTTCGGCGTGACGATCATCTCGGGAGATTGCGCGGTCAGCGGACTGGCTCCGGGCGCGCCTCGATCCTGATAGGACGCCTGAATCACGAAGCGCCCGGTGGCCTGCTCTTTCGTGTTAGGTTGTGGCGGCAGGCGAAGGATGCCGTCCCTGCCCCGAACGATGTTAGAGAGTGGCTGGAGTGATTTGAGGATGGCGGCGACCATTTCCCGGGTTTGGTCGATCGTGTGCTGCGCTTGGCCGGGCATGGGCGTGTGCCCCCACACGCCGGTGCCGCCTTCAATGACCTTGCGGGCAAGCCGCTCGTGCGCTGCGGGATCGTTCTGGTATTTGAGCGCGATTTGTTTGAACGCGGGACCCACCGATTGGCTCTCCACTTGGTGGCATGCCATGCAGGTGGATGCCGAGATGAGCGCGGTGCCACGGAGGTTCGGATCGAGCCCATGGATGTTCGCGGCGACGGCGAGATCGCCCTCGGACTCGAAACGGGCGGTGACGACAATGCGGTCCGCCGGGATCGGTCCGTCCTCCGCATCGGTGGCTTCCGCCGCGTATGGAATTTCATCGCCCCAATGCAGCGTGCCGGGATCGGATTTCAAATTGAGCGATACCTGGGGACGGGTGTTGCCCGCCGTGATCGTGCGAATGTCGGTGGCGCTCTGGCCCGTACTGTCGGTCACTTTCAGCCGGACTTCATAGGTGCCCGGTTTTTCAAAAATGAATGTCGGGTTCGGCAGGCGGGACTGCACGGTGGCGTCGGTGAACGACCACTCGTAGGTGAGTGAATCACCGGCATCCTTGTCATGCGTCTTGCTGGAATCGAAAACCACCGTCAGCGGCACGCGCCCGTCGGTGGCGCTCGCCGCGAATGCCGCCTGCGGTTTCCGATTGGCACCGAGATAGCGGATGACCTTCAGGGAACCGTCGGTATTGTCCGCCCACTTCGCGCCATATTCTAACAAATAGAGGCTGCCGTCGGCTCCGGTTTCCAAATCCATCGGATGCACGAACTGCTGGGTGCCGAGGAAGGGTTCGATGTTCGCCACCTGAGCCTTGCTGTCGAAGGTGACGAGCTTGAGGGTGTTCCGCATCCATTCGTAGATGATGAGCTTGCCATTGAAATACTTCGGCAGGCCATGCGGGCGCGCGGCGTCCCAGCGGTAAAACGGCCCGGCCATGGCGGAACGTCCGCCACTGCCCATCACCGGGAATGTCGGCGAGTCTCCATAAGGATACCAAATCAGCGCCGGGTTCGCAGGCGGCAGGAATTCGATGCCGGTGTTGTTCGGCGAGCGGTTCGCCACGCTGCCGCGATTGAAGAACGCGCCGGTCTTACCGCTGGCGAAGTCGATAGACGCGTAGGGTTTGTTATCACCGATGAAATAAGGCCAGCCGAAATAGCCCGCCTTGCGCGCCAGATTGATTTCATCCAGTCCCTCGGGGCCGCGATTCCCGGCACCCGACGCATCCGGCCCGACCTCACCCCAGAACAACGTTCCGCTGAGAGGATCGACGGAAATGCGAAACGGGTTCCGGCATCCTTTCACATATAACTCGGGGCGGGTTTTCGGAGTGCCTGGCTTGAACAGATTCCCCTCGGGAATCCGATAGGTTCCGTCATCCCGCGGCACGATGCGCAGGATCCCGCCGCGCAGATCGTTGGAATTTCCCGCGGATCGCTGGGAATCGAATTCCTTCCGGTCCGGACGCTCATCGAGGGGCGAGTAACCATCGCTTTCAAACGGACAGGTGTTGTCGCCAATGGAAACGAAAAGCTCGCCGCGCGGACCGAATGCCAGCGAGCCGCCCTCGTGGCAGGTCCGGTGATCGCGGTCCGTCGCGTAGTCCAGCAGGATTTTTTCCGATGTGAGGTCCAGTTTGCCGTCCTTGAAAGTGATGCGGGCGAGGCGGGTCTTCGATTCCGTAACCGCCGCGTAATGGAGATAGATCCAGCCGTTGCGGTCAAACTTCGGGTCGAGCGCGATGCCGATCAGCCCGCACTCCGAGGCGTAATCGGAGTCCTTGTTTCCCGGACGGTTCCGGTGCATCACGTCGATCCGGCCGACTTTGGTGGTCTTGCCCGTCGCGGGAGAATACAGCTTCACGGCACCGAGGCGCTCGGCGATGAACACTCTGCCGTCGCCAGCCACGGCGATTTCCATCGGATCGGCCAGCCCGGTGGCCAGCGGGGCAATGTCGAAATACTCGTCTGCGGGCATGGAAGCGGCATGGTCCGGTGTGCCGGGGAGCTTCGCGGACACCGGCAATTTCAACTCCCCGGTGGATTCATTGGGATCTTTGCCGGACAATTCCGCCGAACCGGCGAGAAACACTGCGGTTGCGAGCAGATACTTGGGCTTCATGTCTGAAAATGTTTAACGAATAGCATCTAACTCCCCTTCCCCATCACTCATGCAGTTTGAGAATGCGCCGCACTTCGGCGATGGCCTCGGGATTCTGGTGCGCGCTGTGGCTTGACGGGACGACGAGTTCGCTCTGCGCGT
>CAYXZE010000365.1:0-3010 GCA_964469395.1 uncultured Luteolibacter sp. | reverse complement strand
AACACCGCGACCGCCCACGCCCTGCCCAGTTTGCATGAAAAATACCGGATTCCGATTCTCGGCGTGATCGAGCCCGGTGTGGAGGCCGCGCTGTCCTGCCCGGATGCCCAGCGCATCGGCATCATCGCCACTCGCGGGACGATCCGTTCCCACGCCTACCAACACGCCCTCGCCCTGCGGAAAACCGGCCTGCTGATCCACGGCCAGGCCACGCCGCTGCTGGTGCCGCTGATTGAGGAAAACTGGATCGACCACCCCGCGACGCGTCAGGTTTTGAAGACTTACCTCGATCCGCTGGTGGAAAAGGGGATCGATACCCTGATGCTGGCCTGCACGCATTACCCGTTGCTGATCCCCGTTTTGAAGGAGCTTTTACCGCCGGGCCTGCGCCTAGTGGACTCCGCGACGACCTGTGCCGAGCATTTGAAAAAGGATCTCACGCAGCTCGGCCTGCTTGAAACGGCTGACCGCGAAGGCACCTTGGAAATCCACCTCACCGACCTTTCCGAGGAATTCGAGGCGTTGGCCCGCCGGTTTCTCAAAAAAACGCCCGGCCGCATCCACCGCGCGGTGCTCGGCGGGTAGGTTCGGACCATTTGCATTTCAGATTCAAACCACAGATGAACAGGATGGACCCAGATGGAAGAATGGATAATGAGTGGGATTTCCAGATTGTCCCGGTGAGCTCCCTTTGCTGATCCTCTTCATCTCATTATCTGCGTTCATCCTGTTCATCTGCGGTTAAAAAATCCAAATGGTGATGCCTCGGTGGCGAAGATTTCGCCTTGAACGCCTGCGGTTTTCTGAACAGATCAATTTCCTATGAAACTATTTGGAACCGACGGCATCCGGGGCCGGGTGAATGAATTCCCGATCACTGCGGAAATCGCCCTGCGCACCGGCAAGGCGGTCGCCAACGTCCTCCGCTCGTCCGGCGCGCGCCGCAACCGGGTGCTGATCGGCAAGGACACCCGCATTTCCGGCTACATGCTGGAAACCGCCCTCACCAGCGGCCTCGTTTCGATGGGCATGGACGTGTATCTCGTCGGCCCCATGCCCACGCCCGCCGTCGCGCATTTGACGAAATCCATGGGAGCCGTCGCCGGGATCATGATTACCGCCTCCCACAATCCGTATGAGGACAACGGGATGAAAATCTTCGGGCCGGACGGCTACAAGCTTTCCGACGATCTGGAAAACCTCATCGAGCGCCACATCCTGGGCGACGAGCCGGAATCCGCCCCCTTGCCGCCGCGTGAAATCGGCAAGGCGCACCGCATCGACGACGCCCGCGGACGCTACATCGAGTTCGCCAAGCACACCGCCGACAACATCTCGCTGCAAGGTCTGAAAATCGTCGTCGATTGCGGTCACGGCGCCGCCTATTTCATCGCGCCGCTCATTTTCAAGGAACTCGGCGCGGAAGTCATCGTCACCGCCAACGAGCCGGACGGCCTCAACATCAACGAAGGCTGCGGCGCGCTCCACCCGGAAACCGCCGGTGAACTCGTCCGCCAGCACGGCGCCGACCTCGGCATTTCCTTCGATGGCGATGCCGACCGCGTCATTTTCACCGATGCCAGCGGCCAGGTTGTCAGCGGCGATCGCATTCTCGGCCTCTGCGCCATCGGCCTGAAAGAGCAGGGCAAGCTCAAGCACGACACCCTCGTCGCCACCGTCATGAGCAATCTCGGCCTGATCGAGGCCATGCGGGAAAACGGCATCAAGGTCGAGTGCGCCGCCGTCGGTGATCGCAACGTCATCGAATGCATGCGGAAAAACGGCTATTCCTTCGGCGGCGAAAATTCCGGCCACCTCATTTTCGGCGATCACGTCACCACCGGCGACGGCATCCTCAGTGCGCTCCAGGTCCTGCGGATGATGATCGAGCGCAAGGCCTCGCTCGCCGAGCTCGCCGCGATCATGCACGAGTATCCGACGCAGCTCGCCAACATGCCGGTGCCCTCCAAGCCGCCGTTGGAAAACCTGCCGAAGCTCCAACAACTCATGCGCGAAGCCACCGCCGAGTTCGGCGATCATGGCCGCCATTTGATCCGCTACTCCGGGACTGAAAATAAAATCCGCGTTCTCGTCGAGCACCGTGAGCGCGACGAAGTGACCGCGTGGGTCACCAAATTTTCCTCGGCGATCCACGAGGAAATCCGCTAAGCCAACCGTCATGTCGTTCGATTCCTCCGACTGCTGGCCGCTTTCCCTCACCCGGGAGATCGGGGAGTTTCCCATCGCGAATATTCCGCTTTCCGAACATCACCGGCGGGTCATCGGGGAAACGAATGTCACCGCGGCCGCCTGCGCCTGGCTGGACCCCGCCGAACTCGCGGCCTTCCTCACTTCGGGGAAATCCACCCTCGTCGATCCATCGGGCATCCCGCTCGCCTGGTGTGGTCCGCAGCCGGACCCGGACAGCACCTTCCCCGGAAAATCCTCCTTCATCATCCGCTATCCTTGGGATTTTCTCCGCGCGAACGAACACTATGTTTCCTCACTGGCTGGCGATTCCATCCATGGCGAGGTCCATCCATCCGCCGTGATCGAGGGCGCGCTGCATCTCGGTGCCGGCACCCGCATCCTGCCCGGCGTGTTCATCGAGGGAAACGTCGTCATCGGCGACAACTGCAAGATCGGCCCGAATTGCTACATCCGCGGTAACACCAGCATCGGCGACCATTGCCACATCGGCCAATCCGTCGAAATCAAAAACAGCCTGATTCTCTCGCACACCAACGTCGGCCACCTTTCCTACGTCGGCGACTCCGTGTTGGGCGAAAAGGTCAACCTCGGAGCCGGCACCACCACTTCCAATCTCCGGCACGACGGGAAAAACCACCGCTCAACGGTCGGCGGCGCGCTCATCGACACCGGTCGCCGCAAATTCGGCACCATCATCGGCGACCGCGTCCATACCGGCATCAACACCTCCATCTATCCCGGCCGCAAACTCTGGCCGGATACCACCACGCGCCCGGCGGAGGTGGTGCGGCAGGATCTC
>CAYXZE010000364.1:0-3031 GCA_964469395.1 uncultured Luteolibacter sp. | reverse complement strand
AACCAGTCAGAACGAATCCTCCTCTAGATATTCGCTAACAGTTTGAATCCGCCGGCAAAAAAGTCACCGAGGGCTCGCTCAATGGATTTTCCAGCAACGACATCGCCGACAAGGTGAAGGAAGATCCCTATCGGTTCCTGATCTGCGCCGACAAATTCCAGACCGGCTACGACGAACCGCTGCTCCACACCATGTATGTGGACAAGGTTCTATCCGGCATCAAGGCGGTGCAGACACTATCCCGCCTCAACCGCGCCCATCCTGAAAAGCGCGATGTCTTCGTGCTCGATTTCCAGAACAACAGCGAAACCGTCACCCAGGCATTCTCCGACTATTACCGCACCACGATTCTCAGCGAAGAGACCGACCCTAACAAACTCCACGACCTCAAGCTCGTCCTCGATGCGGCTCAAGTCTATTCGCAAGACCAGATTGACGGAATCGTCGAACTCTTCCTCGCGGGTGTCAGCCGCGAAAAGCTGGATCCGATCCTCGATGTCTGCGTCGCCGCCTACCTCGAACAACTCGACGAAGACGGACAGGTGGATTTCAAGAGCAAGGCCAAGATTTTCACCCGTGCCTACGATTTCCTGGGCTCCATCCTGCCCTACGGCAGCCGGGAATGGGAAAAGCTCTCGATCCTCCTCAACCTGTTGATTCCCAAACTCCCCGCGCCCAAGGAAGAGGATCTATCCAAAGGCATCCTCGAATCTATCGACATGGACAGCTACCGCGTCGAGAAAAAGCAGGCCATCCAGATCGCCTCCGCTGATGAGGATGCTGAAATTGAGCCCATGCCCGTGGAAGGCGGCGGCCGTAAACCAGAACCCGATCTCGACCGCCTCAGCAACATCCTGAAAGCCTTCAACGAGCAGTTCGGAACCCTCTTCACCGATGCCGACCGGATTTTCACCCGTATCAAAGACGAAATCGCCCCACTGGTCGCCGCCGACCAAGCCTTCCGCAATGCCCGCGAAAACACACCGGGGGCAGCCCGCATCGAACACGACAAGGCTCTCGCCAAGGTCATGCTCACACTGCTCAAGGACGACACACAAGTTTACAAGCAGTTCGTCGAGAATGAAGCGTTCCGCCGTGCCGTGAGCGACTTTGTTTATTCACTGACCGCCGCATGATCTGCCAATGTTGAGTAACAGCCAACAGTCATCGTCTGAAATCAATTCCGGGTGGATCCCATCCGAAAAGCGTAGGGGCATGAGGCTCTCACAATAGAAGATGCTATGATCGCATTCGGACCATTCCTCACACGCAGCGAGCACCCGGACCTTCATATCGAGGGGTTCGCGCACACCGGATACAGCATGGAATTGGTTGTCGATGGGGAACATCACTTGACTCCGATCTATCGGGATGCCTCCCACATGAACGGCCAATACGCGTCGTTTGATGATTTCTATTTCCCTGAGCCGCATCACGGATGGCCGGTCGATTTCAAGTTTCGATGCGTTCACGAACGGCAGACTCGCACCGGGCTGCTCGTGGGTATTTCACCTGTCTTGAACGAGGTTTTTCGAACACTGAAACCGGCGATCAAACTGGAGGATTTTCTGCGGGAGTTTCGCTCGTTGATTCCCGTGTCCTCGAATCACGAGCCAGGTTGGCTAGACAAACCGAATTGCGCCGTAAATCTCACCGATGAACTGACCGAAAAAGGCTACACCGTAGCGGGCATCATGAGCTACGGCACCAGGCTAACAGTCGATATTGCTTGGTCTTTCGGGGACGATTATCCGGGCTGGCAGAACATCGCCGCCGCTCACATGGATTTCCGCCCCCGATGCGGGAAATTGAATGATGGAAAGTGGAGTCGTCACGGATGGCGGGAACGCATCGAAGATCATTTTTACAATCGCTTTGAGGCGATACAACCTCGCATGCCCAATGAATGTTTTCGCTCTGAGGAGGACGTTCAGAACCTTCTCTCGCATTTCGAGTGGACGCCAACAACCCGGCACAGTGCTCAGGAAATCCGTGAAATGAGAATCGAGATGGTCAAGTCAGCGAGTCATCTCTGGGGATCGCCCAAGGACTTGGCGGCCTTGCTGCACAAGGAGGAACTCTACTCCCAAAATACCAGTATCCATCAGATCGTGAAATTCTTGCCGTCCTTGATGACAGAGGCTTGTCCGAACGATTAGACGAAACCGCGACGCACGCAGAATAGAGGTTCAGGAAAACGCTAATCTTCTAAAAATTTGGTTTCATGGTTTATCCCTGTTCCGAAAATACATCCCAAGATAGGGACAGGACCAAGCTGGCAGCCAGGGAAATGTGAGTGACTTCTCCATATCCACCCATTGATCGACCAAGGTATATCCCTCGGCTTCCATTTCGGATTTCAAATCCGGCAGGCTCCGGACCATGCAGGCGACTGCCCAATCCCCTCCTTCCTGGACGGTGGCAAACGGTCGTCCTGCAATCCTAATAGGACTGCGATTGATGAAGAAATGACGCGGCCGCGATCCAAGCTCCCGAAGCAAGTCAGCCATGGGGCGCTCCCAGTAATGCAATGCTCCTGCGACCAAGAACACATTGCTACTGTTCGCTTCTCCAAGGTTGGTCGTGAAATTCAGGCATGCGGGAACACCTTCGGGAAAGAATTCCTCACCCGCATGAAGAATTACTTCGGGCAAATCCTGGCATGTCCATGACTCAAGCTTTTCGGGTGGCAGCATGCGGGAGAAGTTCGCATAAGTCTGACCAACTCCCCCACCAAAATCGAAGATGCGCAGGTCTTCCTCAGCAACGATATTCCGCAGCCAGAAAAGCAGTGGATAGTCACTCATCCGAATATCTGAGGAAAGCGTGAAGTTCGAACTGATCAGTCTCCGTTCCAAATGGCCACGGGTTTCCGGGCGGTAGCGCCTGATGGCGGAACGCGCGGCATCCATTGAGTCATAAATCCGTGCCGCACCGGACAATTTTTCGTAAACGCCCCGGAACGCCGGTATACTACCTGATGATTCAATGAATTTCCGTGCCGGACCGAGGTTCAAGAGCTTGGCTAGTG
>CAYXZE010000363.1:0-3045 GCA_964469395.1 uncultured Luteolibacter sp. | reverse complement strand
CGATGTTCGCCCTCAACAAGGTGATGAAAATCCCCGCCGGCATCATCGTCATGTCAGGCCCCACCGGCTCCGGCAAATCGACCACGCTCAACGCCATCCTCCGCGAACTCAACCGCCCGGAAGTGAACATCCTCACCCTGGAAAACCCGGTGGAAGACGAAGTCGCCGGCATCACCCACTGCGACTTGAAAAGCCCGAAGGAATTCAAGCCGATGATCTCCTCCTTCATGCGCTCCGACCCGGACATCATCCTGATGGGTGAGGTTCGCGACATCGAGTCCGCGGAGCTCGCCATCGAGGCCGCCGTCACCGGTCACAAGGTGCTGACCACCATCCACACCGCCCGCGCCTCGCAGATCATCGAGCGCTTCGAGCAATTGGGCATGGAACGCTGGAAAATCGCCCAGACTCTCAAGGCCGCCTGCGCCCAGCGTCTCGTCAAACTGCTCTGCCCGTATTGCAAGGAAGCGGCGGACGGCATCGACGAGCTGAACCGGAAAACCTTCAGCCTGGACGACTCATGGGCGACCATCCCGGTTTATTTCGCGAAAACCGGCGGCTGCCCGGAATGTCGCCACACCGGCTACAACGGACGAACTGCGATTCTCGAAATCATTCCCATCACGCCCAAAGTTTCCGACATGCTTTCCAAGGGCCAGATGTCTCCCTACGAGCTGGAAATGCAGATCGCCGAGGAAGGCGTCCTCCCGAGTCTCCGCCGCAGTGGCATGAGGCTGCTCCGCGAGGGAAAAACCGACCTTGCCGCCGTCAGCAAGGTCATCGACATGACCTACACCGATGACTAGCGCCACCACCACCCAAGGCTCCCCGTCTTCTCCCGCCAAAGGCACGACGCCGCCGAAAGGACTTTTCGCCGCGTCTAACAAGCCGGTCAAAGTCAAGGAGTTCAGCAAAAAGGTGCTCGTCGATTTATTCCGGGGGCTCGGCTCGCTGCTGCGGGCGCAAATCAACACCGCCGACGCCCTCAAATACTACGCCCACGGCCTGCCTAACAAAATGATGGTCGATGCCCTCAACCACATCCGCGAGGACATCAATGCCGGCATCAACGTCCACGAAGCCTTCCGCCGCACCGGGCGTTTCAACGAAACCATCGTCGGACTCATCCAGGCCGGTTCGGATGCCGGCCAGCTCCACCACGCCTTCCAATCCCTCGCCAGCCGCTTGAAGAGCGAGTTGTTTTTCAACAAGCAACTCAAGAAAGCCACCATCACCCCGGGGGTGATCATCGCGGTTTTGACCGGAGCCTTCATCGTCTCCCAAGTCAAAATCGTTCCCCAGGTCGAGGAAATGTTGAGCGGCGTCGGCGCGAAACCCGACGGCATGACGGCCATTTCGTTCAAAGTCAGCCATTTCACGCAAGAGGTCTGGCCGGTGTTCGTCCTTGCCGTGGTCGCCATCGCGGTCGCCATCGCGCGCTCCGCCCGTATCCGCAACCTGATCCTCGGCTTCGCCATGTCCAAATGGCGGCTGCTCCGCCTGCTGATCATGAGCCTGCGCCAGGTGACTTTCCTTTCCACAATCAAGTTGCTCCATTCAAACGGAATCAACCTCGCGAAGTCCATCCGCGTGTCTGCCAACAGTGTCCCGAACACGCCGTTTTACGAGGAACTCCGCACTGCGGCGGACAAATACGAACACTCCGGCGTCCCGCTCTCCACCGCCTTCGCCAAATACACCTCGGTGGACGCGCAAGTGACACACATGCTCGCCATCGGCGAAAAATCCGCCTCGCTCGACGCGCAGTTGGACATGTTGGCAGAGATGTATGAGGAGGACCTGCGGAATCACATGGACACATTCGCCGCCACCGTCAGCTTCATCGTTCTAATCATCGCCGTCAGCCTCATCGCCGCCGTTTTCGTGGGAACCTTCCTGCCGATTTTCCTGATGGGGCCGAAGATGATGCAATCCGGCATCTGATCTCATCCCGAACTTCCTCGCCATGCAACTCACACGCTTCGACCGCTGGCTACGCGAGAAGTATGTGTATGAAACCCATATCCATACTCTCCGGCCGCCGGAATCGCTGCCGAAAGGCATCCGCCCGGTCCCGATTCCCGACGTGCCGGGAAAACGCTACAAGCATCTGTTTGTGGCGAAAAACACCAGGGCCGCCGACGCCCTGCTCGCCCAACTGAAGCAAAACGGCCAGATGTACACCACCCAGGTCGTGGACAAAAAAAAGTGGTATGTCCCGTTTCTCGCCCCGAAGACCAAGTCCGTCACCTGGTGGCTCTTCTCCACGGCGGTCATTGCCATCAGCTTGTTTTTCGCCCTGATCTATCTGAAAGGACTCACGGAAGATCCCGAATTCCGGAAAAATTTCATGGACGCGCTGGATATCCTCAAAGGCTGAACGAACCTGATTTCCCGCCTTCCAATCCCCTTCAAACCCATGAACACTCCTTGTATGAAAATCACGAATCCGCCCATTCACTCGAAACGGGCGTTCACGCTTTTGGAGCTGTCGGTGGTCATCATGGTATTGCTGGCTCTCATCAGCCTCGGTTTTGTCGCGAATCGCAAAATGAACGAGTGGAAGATGGGTCGCGCCGCCTCGGAAACCCTCCGCTCGGTTTACACCGCGCAGCGAATGTATCTGGCGGACTATCCCACCGCCAACGTCTCCACCCTCACCCACGAGCTCATCCTGCCCTACATGCCTAACAGACCGAACGCCATACCCACGGTCGAGTCCCTGGAAGGAGCCGCTCTTCCCATCGTCGTAACCGCATCCCCACCCTTCGCCGATGCCGGAGGAGGAACCCCCTACGACCCCTCCGGCAGCACCACGGACTCCCTCTGGGACGTAGGACAATAATTTGGAAAAGCCAATTAAGAATTCGAAATCGGGATATTAAGTCCTCATCACCCGTAGCTCCAATCTCCAATCTCCAATCTCCAATCTCCATTGCCTCGAATCCTGCCACTCCTGTTATTCCTACTCTGCCCGGCGCTTCACGCCAGCGAGTTCAAGCATGTGGGCGATTTCCTGCTGCAAGCCCATTTCAAGCTCACCGG
>CAYXZE010000362.1:0-3046 GCA_964469395.1 uncultured Luteolibacter sp. | reverse complement strand
CCTCTCAAGAAGAAAACCCTCGCCGTGATCGGCTTCGGCTCGCAAGGCCACGCCCACGCGCTCAACCTCAAGGACAGTGGCCTCAAGGTCATCATCGGCCTCTATCCGAAGTCGAAGTCCCGCGAAGTCGCCAAGAAGCTCGGCTTCGAGGTCATGGACACCGCCGAGGCCGTCAAGGCTGCCGATGTGATCATGGTCGCCACGCCGGACACCGTGATTCCCGCCGTTTATAACAAGGACATCGCGCCGCACCTCACCAAGGGCAAGACCCTCCTCTTCTCGCACGGTTTCGCCGTGCACTTCAAGACCATCACCTGTCCGGAGGATGTGGACGTGATCCTCGTCGCCCCGAAAGGCCCCGGCCACACCGTGCGCTCGCAGTTTGTCGCCGGTAAAGGCGTTCCCGGCCTCATCGCCGTGCATCAGGACATTTCCGGCAAGGCCAAGCAAACCGCGCTCGCCTGGGCCGGTGGCATCGGCTGCGCCCGTGCCGGTGTGTTTGAAACCAACTTCCGCGAGGAAACCGTGACCGACCTCTTCGGCGAGCAAGTCGTCCTTTGCGGCGGCGCTTCCGCGCTGGTGAAGGCCGGTTTCGAAGTGCTCGTCGAGGCCGGCTTCCAGCCCGAAATGGCCTACTTCGAGTGCCTTCACGAGCTCAAGCTCATCGTGGACCTCATGAACGAGCAAGGCATCGCCGGCATGCGCTTCTCGATCTCCGAGACCGCCGAGTGGGGCGACGTTTCCGTGGGGCCGAAGATCATCGACGCGTCCGTCAAGAAGCGGATGGTCAAGCAGCTCAAGGAAATCGAAAGCGGCAAGTTCGCCAAGGAATGGATCGCCGAATACGAAGGCGGCTACAAGCGCTTCAACGCCATCCGCAAGGAAGAGGCCAGCCACCAGATCGAAAAAGTCGGTGAGAAGCTCCGCTCCACCATGAGCTGGATCAAGCAATCCAAGATCAAAAAAGGCGCCAGCCAGGCGAGCTTCACTTCGACCTCGAAGTAAGTTTCCCGAATTGGAAATTCCAACGCCCGTCTCCCGCAAGGGAGCCGGGCGTTTTTTTTAAGGAGGGTCGATCTTCGGTCGACCTGTCCATGCGAGAGTCTCCATTTCTGTCAAATCGTTACGAATCCGTCACTGGAATGTTGGAAATGTGATTTCACGAGGACTGACCCCGTTCACGAGCTTCACGCGTCCCCCGGATGGAGGATACGATAAGTCTTCGGCTTCACTCGCCGTGTGCCGGTATGGATTCTCAAGCCATTTCATTTTCTAGCGAACGTCTGAGCGATGGCAACCCCACTAGCGGGGATCAACGTCGAACGCGGGGTTGGGGTTGTAGTTACGGGAAATCATCGAAACAGAGGGGCTAGTGGGGGGGCATCCGCGTTTTCGCCTGCTCGTTTCTTGCGAGATCACCTCTTCGGTCCATTCGTCAAATTCAATTGGGACCTCAAGATAATTGGATAAAATTTCGCATGTCTCCATACAGTCACTGAATGCTTCTACCTCGCGTCCAAATTGCTTGTGAGAATTAAATATGGCCTTCCGCTCTCGGCCATCGGAAAATTCAGCATAAATGACCCAAGGCCAAACTCTCTCCGACCATGCAGGAGCGGAAACAAGAGCTCTTAGGTCTGATAGCGAAACACGATCCATCCATGATTCTCGCCATTGATAGCCACAGACCTTCTGCGAATAATCGACGGTGAACTGATACGGGAAGATCCATACACGATATCGAGCAGCAAGCCACATCATCAGCCCTCCGAACGGTATACTAAGAAACGCAAACCCAATAAGCGGCCACGGAACGACTCCAGTCGAAAGATGCTGGACAATGTGCGTCACGGGCAAAAGAATAAAAAGTGCTGCAAAACTGATGATAAATGCCGCGAAAAATCCGAAGAAAATGCGAGTGTGGATCGCGGTTTTCTTGAGCTTCAATGGCGGCTTCATTTTTTTTCGAACGTAGAGCGCATGCACCCCTACCAGCGAGGGCGCGCGTCGATCACGGAGTTAGGGGTGTAGCTACGGAAAATCATCGAAACAGGGCGGCTGGTAGGGGGTGTCATGTCGCGGCTTTTTCTGCTAGATGTTTCAGCATGTTCTCGATCTCCTTCGGGTTATTGACACGTAGAAAGCCTAATTCTTCTGACTGCCTGTCTCCATCGGAATCACGCCAAGCTCTCCTGGAAATGACGACATCACCAGTCCCATCCTTCCGCTCCTTACGATAAATCTCACAAAGGGTATCAGGCGGATAGCTGCGGACAGTTGTTGACCATCCACCACTAAATGTAATGGCTCGCTTGTCTGTAATCACGTAAACGGTCTTGAATGATCTTCGATAGGTGAAAAGTGGCACGGACAGCAACCCGAAGCCAATCAACACAAAGGGAACCCCAAACAGAGTAAAGGGAACATTCTTCGATTGATGCCATGATCCGAACATCCAAAATATCGCGAACGCGGTCCACGGAATCGCAAATAAGAACGATCCGGTTGATGCTCCAGTAAAGAATCGCGGGATTGGCATTCCAATCCACTTGACGCTCTCACCCGGTTCAAGTTCACGATCTACCATGGATTGAAGTTCTCGTGGAATATCGCGGTGTCTTCGGATCATTTTATTGCAGAACGTCTAGCTCATCCACGGCGGGGATGGAAGCCCGAATTCAAAGAGGAACGTTGCCCGCCGTTGGATGGAGCGTCTTGTGTGTGCCCAGCATGGGCACGTTGTAAATGGGGTTCAAGTCCCTTGTAGGAATACCAGAACATGAAAATGAAGAAACTACCATCTGAAGCCAACTCGGGAAGGGTGACCGACCCGGGGAAGGAAGGCTAGGAGAAAACCGCGAGCTTATGGAGAAGAACCGCATAGAAGGCCGACACGGCGCGATGAGCTGGCACAACACAGCGAAATCGTCTGGTATGCCCGTGGAGGTAAATGCGGTGGCAGTGCGGTGGAGCAACGTGCAATTACCTGGGGAATGAGCCAGAACGAGATTGTGCGATTCGCGCTGAACAATCGTTGGTTAGAGGA
>CAYXZE010000361.1:0-3060 GCA_964469395.1 uncultured Luteolibacter sp. | reverse complement strand
ATGAGTTCGCGGATTTTTTCCTGGATCTCGGGGGTGTCGATGCGGCGTTTGGCGGTATCGGGAGTGGTTTTGGTGGCTGCCGGTTTGGTTTCGACGGCTTCCTTGACCTCTTTTTTGGGTTTGGCGGGAGCAGCTTTCTCGGCCTTTTCGGCTTTCTCGGCTTTCTCGGCGGGTTTGGCTTCGGCAGCGGGCGTCGCGGGAGCCTTGACGGCAGGTTTTGCGGGAGCCTTGGCGGCGGCTTCTTCAGGTGCCTTGACGACCGGTTTTGCGGGAGCCTTGGCGGCGGCTTCTTCAGGAACCTTGACGACCGGTTTTGCGGGAGTCTTGGCGGCGGCTTCTTCAGGAACCTTGACGACCGGTTTCGCCGGGGGCTTGGCGGTGGTTTTTTCTGGAACCTTGACCGCCGGTTTTGCGGGAGCTTTTGCGGCGGTTTTTTCGGGAACCTTCACGACGGGCTTGGCCGTTGTTTTGGGGGCTGGGACGACGACGGGTGGCTTTTGCGTTTTCGCCGCCTTTGAATCTTCCTTGGGAGCCGCCTCCTTGGGAACTTTCACAAGGGGTTTTGCGGCGGGTTTCTGGGAAGGTTCTTGGGATGAAGACATGGAATAAAAAGCGAATTGGATCAAAAAATTGGAGACACTCCACCTAGCCTAGGGGCACTGCGAAAAATGCAGGCGGGGCGGAATGAAGAGGTGAAGGGCTGATGCGTCAAGCCCTTTCTGCGGAACCATTCTGCGGCATGGCGCGCCGGTGATTCCGGAAAGCCGCCCGGTTTTGATGGCGGTTGGAAATAATCGGGATTGAGCTTCCTTGGATTTCCGGTTTCAAATCCCCGGGAACGCACTTAGTTTGCGCCAGCGACCATGATCACACTCACCCCCAAAGCCATTGAAGAACTTGGCAAACTCCTGGCGAGCCGGGCGAAATCCCCGCAATCCGGCCTGCGTCTCGCGGTGCGCCGGGGAGGTTGCGCCGGCTGGCAGTATGAAATGAACGTGGCGGATCCGGAACCCGGCGACGAGGTGGTGGAATCCGGAAGCGCCCGGGTGATCGTGGCGGCTGATAGTTCCGACCGGCTGCGCGGCTGTGTGATTGATTTCTCCGATGATCTGACGGACGCCGGTTTCAAGATCCACAATCCCCGGGCCGCGCGGTCCTGCGGCTGCGGCACCTCGTTCGAAGCTGCGGATGAGCCGCCGGGAGCCCACGCGGTGGCGGACGGCGAGGCCTGCGGCACACCCTGAACTTTTCCCTGACCGCCGTGCCACGTAACGTTGAAGAGCCGCCACCGAGCCGGCCCGCCTATTTCTGGTGGCTGTTGGCGAATGCCCTCGCGCTTTGTTTCGCGATCGTCAGTTGGGCGGTCTGCCTGCATGTTTTCGGCAACCCCGAGTTGCCGCGAAACCACGCGATTCTCGACATGCTGGGACGCCTGCCGGTTTTGAAAAAATTCACGGTCACTGATGTTCCCGATGGGAACGGTCTCGCGCCCGCGGAGCTTTATAAGCGCTACTTCGGCTACACCGATGAGCAGCGGCAACGCGCGAACACGCTGTTGCTTCGGAACTACCTGAGCAATTTCGATCGGCCGCTGCTCCTGACTTATGTCGAGGGCGACTATCAGATCGAGAAGGCCAGGAAGCTGGGGGCCGCGGATTTTTTCGATCCCGGCATCGTTATCCGTGCCCAGGCGATGGTGAAGCCCGATGATTTCACCAAACCGATGCCGTATCCGGTTTTCATCGAATATGTATTCCCCACGCAGCAGTCGGAGTTGGCCGCGGCTTTCAAACCCGGCGACACCCTGAGCGTGAAAAAAAGCCCGAACTGCGCGGCGGTGATTCACATCGACAAGATCGTCCACGAGGACGAACCGGCGTTGTTGTTGACGGTGGTGCCGATCGCCTACACGTCCTATCAGGCTGGCGATGCGAGTTCGTTCCAGATCGAACCGCCCGAGAAACTCCGCCCGGCGGCGGGATTTCCGGTGATTAAGAATTAGTCAGTTCGCGCGGGGGCGCTCGAAGACCATGAAATGCTGCCACGGCAACTGGCGGCGATTGGAAACAAAGCGGAATCCCGCGCCCTCCAGTTCCAATCTCGCCTGCGCCTCGGTCATCTTGTGGAGCGGCTTGATGGGCACCCGCGGATCTTCCGCCCGGAATTCCAGCAGGAAGATCCGTCCGCCCGGTTTCAATGACTTGAACAAGGAGGCGAGCATTTCCGCAGGGTGGGAAAACTCGTGATAGGCATCCACCAGCAGCGCGGCATCCAGCGTGGCGGGCGGCAGTTTCAGGTCATCCACCGTGCCCAAATGGGGGATTACGTTGGTGATTTCCAACTCGGCGGCGCGGGTTTTCAGGAAATCCAGCATCTCCGGCTGAATGTCGATGGCCATCACCTTGCCTTGCGGGACTTTCGGGGAAATCCGGAACGAGTAGTAACCGGAGCCCGCGCCGATGTCGGCAATGACGGAGTCCGGCGCGAGTTCCAGGGCCTCGATCGCCCGGCTCGGGGCTTCTTCCTTTTCCCGCTCGTCGCGTTCCAGCCAGCCGATGGCCGGGTGCCCCATGACTTTGGCGATCTCGCGGCCATGGAAAAATTTCCCGATGCCGTCCGGTGTGGCGGCGGCGTGGGTGTAGCCGGGCGCGGTCGCGGGTCGCGGTGCCGGGGATTCATGCCGCCAGGGAATCACCCAGCCCAAGCCAAGGAAAAGAGCGGCGACGGCAAGGGCGGCGGGAAAAAGCTTCGGCATGATTCAGTTACCGCATTTTTCCATGATCCGCGCAACGCGGACTTTTCCGGAGGAGGGAAGATTAAAACTCGAACCACCCCGAAGGCTCGTGCTGGCCCGCGCAATCCAGCCCGACGTGCCCGTGTCCGAGATCCGCCAGACAGGAGCGGAGCCGTGCGAGGATGATTTCCGGCGTGTTGCAATCCGAGCTCAAATGGCCGAGCACCACTCGGCCGAGCGCAGGGTGGGCGATGTCCCGGATCAGCTCGGCGACCTGGCTGTTGGACAAATGCCCGTGCCGCGAGCTGATCCGTTGTTTGATCGAC
>CAYXZE010000360.1:0-3062 GCA_964469395.1 uncultured Luteolibacter sp. | reverse complement strand
CGATCCAAATACGTTACCAGCTCATCGAGTGAAACCATGCCGCACGCTAGTCATGACGGCTCCAAATGACAACGCCGGGAGTTTCGCTGATTTCCCGCCCTGTGGAAAACTCGACCATGTCCCTGCCCATTTCCGCTTCCCACCGGACCGCACGACCCGCCCAGGAAATTTCAAGACACGCCGCATGGAGGGCATGGCGCGGCAAAATCAAGCGTTCCTGCAATTCCGGCGTCCAGCCATGGGCCATCCATTCCAAATACCCGGAACCATTGCCGGAGTAGAGCTTGTCGCCCACGATCGGAAATCCGCAGCTCGCGAGATGCACGCGGATCTGATGCATCCGGCCGGTTTCGGGGAAACAGCGGATCAGGGAAAATTTCCCGCCATCCCGCTCGAATCTCCGCTCCACCTGGAATCGGGTCATGCATTCCCGTCCGAGCGGACTCACCACCTGCCGCACCCAGATTGCCGATGGCCCGAGTTCGCCGGCGCGAATGATCGGTTCCGCGCACTCCCAGGCGTCCATTTCCGGCCATCCGCTGACCAGCGCCAGATATTCCTTTTTCGCCTGCCGCCTTTCGAAAATCCACCCGAGTTCGCGCGCCGCCGCCGTGTGCTTGGCCACCAGGACGACCCCGCTGGTTTCCCGGTCCAGCCGGGTCACGATCCCCAGACAGGCACCGTTTTGAATCTCAAATGCCAGCAACTGCTCCAGCCCGCCCAGCAGCGTGGGTTCCGGCTTGTTGTTCGCCGGATGCACGATCAACGGCGCGGGTTTGTTCACCACGATCCAGTCGTCGGATTCGTCGATCACCTGAAAGTTGACGATCACCTGGAGACTCATGCTGGAAAATTTCGGATGGCGACCGCAAAAAAGCCAGAGACCCGCGAACGAGTCTCTGGCGATTGTAAAAACCGATCAATCCTAGGGACTAGGACTTGTAGCGGAGACGCTTTTTGTGGCGGTTCTGCTTCATGCGCTTTTTGCGCTTGTGCTTATTGATCTTGGTCTTACGGCGTTTCTTGATGGAGCCCATGGCGGTTGCGTTCGGGGTTAGGTTGCGATGAAAGGATTAGGGGACGATTTTGTTGAGAGGATATTCAATGATCCCCTCTGCCCCCAGGCGCTTCAGTTCGGGGATGATGTCCCTGACGATGATTTCGTCAATCACTGTCTCAACGGCGACCCAACCTTCTTCCGAAAGTCGGGAAATCGTCGGACGGCGCAGCGACGGAAGCTTTTCGAGCAACTCGGGCAAACGAGCACTCGGGAAATTCATTTTGAGGCCCACTTTGCCGCGGGCGTGGAGGGCGGCCTTGAGCAACATGGCGATGCACTCCATTTTTTCCATTTTCCATGGATCCGCCGCGGCGGCAGGACTGGCGTAAAAATGGGGAAACGAAGTCAACAGCGTGTCCACGATCCGCAAGTGGTTGGCCTTGATCGAGGAACCCGTTTCGGTGACGTCCACGATGGCGTCCACCAAATCGGGCACTTTCACTTCGGTCGCACCCCAGGAAAATTCGACTTCCGCCTGGATTCCGCGCTCCTTGAGGTAGCGCTGGGTGATTCCCACGCCTTCGGTGGCGATGCGCTTGCCCTCCAGATCCTCGGGCTTCTGGATCGGCGAATCTTCCGGCACGACCAAAACCCAGCGCGTCGGGCGGGTGGTGGCGCGGGAATAGGGCAGCTCGGCCAAATCGACCAGATCCACATTGTTTTCGTAAGCCCAGTCGTAACCGGTGATGCCGCAGTCGATGAACCCCTGGCCAAGATAGCGGCCGATTTCCTGGGCGCGGATCATGTAAAGATCCAGCTCGGGATCGTTCGATGCCGGCCGAAGCCCCCGCGACGACACATAGATCTCGTAGCCAGCCTTGGCGAGGAGCTCGATGGTCGGCTCCTGAAGACTGCCTTTGGGGATCGCTACTTTAAGTGTTCGTGAAGAGTCCGACATGAAGGGGCGGCGGTTTTACTGCCGAAATCAGGGGAATCAAGCCAAGTTTTGATTAATTTGCTCCAAGAGCGGCGGAATCCGTCCGCAGTGCCCATGGAATGACCATGAAATGAGGTTCCCTCCCGCATGGGCACTTCATGGACTGGGCGATCGGATATCGCCTCTCCTTGTTTTCAGACGCTCCTCAACCGGGGATCTTCTCAACCCCGGTCAGCGTGTTGAAACTCACCCGTTTCATGATCGAAAGGAACTCCACCATGTAGGATGTCGTGGCCGCCTCGCGGGTGGTCGCGGCGTAGAGATTGGCGAAAAGCCCGCCTTTCCGGATCGGCCGCGAGGCTACGTAATCCCGGTCCAGATAAGGCTGCACCGCCCAGCCGGGCATCGCCGCGATCCCGCGCATGCTGGCGACCAACTGGAGAATCGCCACGGTGAGTTCGGTCGTCCGCCGCGCGGGTTCGATGCCCGCCGGTTTCAAAACCTCGCGGATCACATCGATCCGCTCATCCGGGATCGGATAGGTCACCAGCGTCTCCCTCGCGAAATCCCGCGCCTGCAAACAGCTTTTCGCCGCCAGCGGATGGCGGTGCGCCATCAACGCCAGCACCTCGTATTTGAATAGCGGGTGATACGTCACGCCGGCCCGCGGCGTCGCGCGGGAAACGATCACCAAGTCCGCGCGATCCTCCAGCAGCAAGCCCACCGGATCTGGATGAAATCCCGACACCAAATCCATTTCCACTTCCGGCCAGCCTTCGCGGAACACATCCATCGCCGGCATCAGCCAGTCGAAACACGAGTGACACTCCACCGCCATCCGCAACTGCCCGGATACGCCTTCCAGAATGCGCGAGACATCGCGCTCCGCCTGCCGCAGCAGGTTGTCCGTTTCGTAAGCCGCCTCCAACAACCGCTGGCCGACCGGGCTCAACTTGAGCGGCTGGCTTTTCCGCTCGAACAACTCCGCGCCAACCTGGTCCTCCCACAGCTTGATCTGATGGGAAAGCGCGGGCTGGGACAGATTCAGGCGCAATGCAGCGCGGGACAGATTCCCGGTTTCAGCAATGGCGATGAGGGAGCGGAGCTGGCGGATCTCGATCATGG
>CAYXZE010000359.1:0-3077 GCA_964469395.1 uncultured Luteolibacter sp. | reverse complement strand
GGTGCCGGTGATGACGAAGGTTTTTCCGGCAAGCGGCAGTGCTGATAGATCGGCCTCGGCGGCGATGGGGAGGTAGTTGTCGGAAACGGGATCGATGCCGAGTTCTGCGAGATGGGCGAGGACGTGCCGACCGGCCTCGGATTTGAAAAAGGTGATGATCGTTTCCGCGACGGCGGGGCCGACATCGCCGGTGATCGAGTATTTGGTGAGAAGTTCGTTCTGCTTTTTGGCGGTGGCGCGGGTGTCGCGCAGGAGTTCCGCAAGGATTTCCGAATCCGGAATTTCCGAGAGTGTCCGATGGAGGCGTGAAAGCTCCTTGGCCGCGGACTCGCCGAGTTGGCGGATGCCCATGGCATAGAGCCAGCGGTGGAGTGGTTTGGTTCTGGCGGCTTCGAGCGCGGTTAGAACCTTGGCGGCATTTTTCTCTCCGAAGCGGCGGGGCGATTCTTCGGTGCCGAGATTCAGGTTCGCCAGAGTGGTTTCCGTCAGGCGGAAAAGATCCAGCGGCGTGCGGCAATGGCCGTGGCGGACGAGCGACTCGGCGACGATTTCACCGAGTCCGTCGAGATCGAGCGCCTTGCGGGCGGCGAAGTGCTTGATGCTGGTGACGGCCTGGGCGGGGCACTCGAAGTTGGTGCAGCGCCACGCGACGAAGCCTTCTTCCTGCGAGATCGGGCCGCCGCAGGAGGGGCACTTGCCGCCGACGCTGTCGTAAATCGAAAACGGCGCGGCTCCTTCCGCGTGGCGGATCACTTTGACGATGGCGGGGATGATTTCACCGGCTTTCTCGATGAGCACCGTCGCGCCTAACCGAATGTCCTTCTTGGTGATCTCGTCCTGGTTGTGAAGCGTGGCGCGGGAAACGGTGGAGCCGGAAATGAGCACCGGCGTGAGTTCGGCGACGGGTGTTAGGACGCCGGTGCGACCGACCTGGATGAGGATGCCGTTGAGCGTGGTTTCCTTCTGCTCCGGCAGGAACTTGTAGGCGGCGGCCCAGCGCGGCGCGCGCGAGGTGAAGCCGAGGGTTTCTCTTTCGGCGCGGTCGAGAACCTTGATGACGGCTCCGTCGGTGCCGTAGTCGAGATCGTGGCGCTCGCGGTTGATGCGGGCCACGGCTTCTAACATTTCTTCGAGATTGTTGGCGGTGAGGATCGGCAGGTTTTGCGGGATGTCGAGGGTTTCTAACAAATCGTGGAACTCGTGTTCGGTTCCCAACGGCGGTCCCTCGTAGGCTCCGAGGCCGTGGGCGAGGAATGCCAGCGGGCGCTTGGCGACGATTTTGGGATCGAGTTGCTTGAGTGTCCCTGCGGCGGAGTTGCGCGGGTTGGCGAAGGTGGGGAGACCGGCTTCGTCACGCTCGGCATTGAGCGCGGCGAAGGCTTCGTTCGGCATGAAAATCTCGCCCCGGACTTCGAGGAGGGTGGGGATGGGGGATTGGGGATGGGGGATCGTGGATTTCTGATATTTCAACTCCAGCGGGATGCTGCGGATGGTCCTCACGTTGTGGGTCACGTCGTCGCCGGTCTGGCCGTCGCCGCGGGTGGCGGCGTAGGCGAGTTTGCCATTGCGGTAGAGCAGTGAAACGGCGACACCATCGATCTTCGGCTCGATGGTGACGGCGATGTCCTCGCGTTTGAGGTTTTTCTGAAGGCGTTGGTAAAACTCGATGAGTTCCTGTTCGGGGCGGCTGGCTCCGGATTTCTCCATCGACTCGGCACTCAGCTCGAACACGTCGTCGATGCTGAGCATCGGCACGGCGTGCTGGATTTGCTGGAAGCCGTCGATCGGCGCGCCGCCGACGCGGAGGGTGGGGGAGTTCGGATCGTGGAACTCGGGGTGTTTTTTCTCCAGTTCCTCCAGTTCGCGGAACAGTTTGTCGTATTCCGCGTCGGAAATTTCAGGTGTGGCCTTTTGGTAGTAAAGGCGGTTGTGGTGGTCGAGCACGGTCCGGAGCTCGCGAATCCGGTCCTGCGGGCCGGGAAGTTGTGAGAAGAGATCAGGCTCGGCCATGGGCGGAGTCTCAGGCTTCAATGGGAGTTTTCAAGGCCGGAGTCCCTGTCGGGAACGGGTTAGCGGATTTCGACCGGGACGACCTTTTCCTGTTTGAAACGGACGACGAGTTGATATTTGTCGCCATCGCGCGCGGTGCCGAGCATGGCGCTGCCGCCGCTTTCCAGCGACCAGAGATGGGAGGGGGCGAAGGCTCCGTCGGGAACCGATTGCACCGATGGCAGCGGGCCTTTTTGTACGGGCTTGCCGTAGAGCGTGCTCAGGAGTTCGATGAACCCGCTCCAACCCGGTTCGATGACGGTTTTATAGTCGCTGACGGGGTGGGTTTCGGTTTGCAGGGTGAGTTCCTTGAGTTTGCCGGCCTCGGTCCAGTCGAAATAAAGCAGGCAATTCATGCCGCCGATTTTCTGACGGGTTTGATAAATGCCGTTCAGTCCGGTGCGGCCGATGAAGGTTTCATCGACGGATGCCTCCACGATCTTGCTGGCCTTGAGCTTCGCTTCCACGGTTGCGCGGGTGTCGTCGAACGTGAGGGTGTCGAAAATCGCGGCGGGATTTTGCGCGGGGGCGGAGGCGGCGGGAGATTTTTTCAGCGGGTGATTCGCCTCCAGCCATTTCCGGTCATCCGCGTGGAGTTTGGTGAGCTCGATGGTGATCGCCTTGCCGGAGCTGTTGCGGATGGTGACGCTGGCGGCGTCGCGTTTGATGAATTCGCCTTGCACGGAGCGAATGCCGTCGGCGCTTTTCCAGGCGCGGGTTTCGGCGGATGCGGAGATTGCGGAAGCAACGAGAAGAAGGGAAACAAGATGTCTGAACATGATTCTGTTTTTTGAAAAATGATGGTTAGTCTCGCGGTCGCCGCTAACCAATGTCGGCGAGTGACGAATTTGTCAAAAATTCAGTGCCCTTGCGGTTTCTTGTTTTTCGGCTCCCATTCCTTGCGGGAACGCGAGCGCACGGACAGCACCACCGGGATGCCGGGGGCGGGGTGGGCGGCGCGGTATTTGTTGACGATGTAGGACTCGTAGCTGGTGGCCATGAGGCGCTTGTCGTTGACGAAGAGGACG
>CAYXZE010000358.1:0-3086 GCA_964469395.1 uncultured Luteolibacter sp. | reverse complement strand
GGCAATGCGGCGAGATCGCCCGCGCGCCAGAGCGCGATGTCCTGCCGCAGCCAGGTCTTGATCGCGTCCTGTCCGTGGAGGTCATCGAGCGTGCGGTCCGGCTTGATGAATTCGATGAGGCCCTGCGCGTCCTTTTCGACGAGGGTCTTTTTCAACCCGACAAGATCCAGCGGCGTGAGTTCCCTGGCATGGTGCTGACGGGTTTGCAGCAGGGTCTCGATGGAACTGAGCGAGGCCCCCGCAAGTGCGGCGGCGGGTTCGGAAAGGTCCGCGGAAAACGCCTTGAGCGGCAGCGGATAGATGGCGTTCAGATGATCGAGCGCGGGCACCAGTTCCGCCTGCTGCGGCAGCGGCACCGCGATGCACGCGGCCTGCGGATTGCGGGCCACGAGCGGGTGCAGGTCGTTCAGATTTTCCGTGAGGAGAAACGTGGTGCAGTGCTGCTCGGCGATGGCGGAGTCCGCCGCCCAATCGCGCAACTGGCTGGCGATGGCGCTGAGTTCGTAGCTGGCTCCGCCGGTGGAGGGCGGCACGATGAGGCCGGCGTTCTTCACGATCACGGCGACACGCGGGGCCTTTTCCGGCTTGAGCCGGGCGACGTTGGCGCAGAACCGCAAGTAATGAGTGAGCACGTGGATCGCCTCGCGCGGAGCTTTCGCGAAAGCCACTTCCTTCGCCGCGGGCGGCCACTCGGCGAATCGATCCCCGCCTTTTTCCACCCGAATGCCGTTCCCGAGATCGTAGCCGATGACCACGTCGAAGCTCCCTAACAACCTCTCCCGCAGAAACACATCGAGCGAAACAATCTTCGGCGCGGCACCGGCAACTGGCAGCAGCACGCGATCCTCCACGTTGCCATGAAGGATGAATTGGGAACAGGCTCCCGATTCGTAAAGATCGATGACTTCCCCCGCCCATGGCGGGAGGCTAGCAGGTGATGAGGCGCTCATGGGTAATGGGATGAGGGTTTTCCTATGGCATTTGCGAGATCCAGCACCGCCTCATCCGGGATACCCGGTTCCATTTCCGCCACGGCGAGCACCTGATGTCCCGCTTCCCGCAATCGAGCCACGACGGAAAGATCGAGGTTTTCGTCAGCCAGAAATTTCATGCGGCGTGCCCGGAAACCGGATAAACGACATCCGCCCGCAGCACCCTCGAGGCGAACTCGACAGCCGCCAGCACGGCTTCCCGCGTCAAGCGGGGATGTTCCGCAACGATTTGTTCGATGGCTTCACCCGCGCCAAGGCGTTCGAGAATGCATTCCACTGTAATCCGGGTCCCGGCGATCACCGGTTTTCCCATCATGACGTTTGCTTTCGACTCGATCAGGTTCATGAAATGAAGCTATTCCGGCGGCTGTCTGGTTCAAGTTTCAATTGCCACACGGCCTGCCGCGCGACGCGGCAGCCACTACTGGGGATTCATCTCCTTCTTGATCTCCGCAGGAGCGGCAGTCGTGGAGCCGGGGACGGACATGCCGAGTTCGGCGGCGAGGTCCGCGAGGGCGATGTCTTCGAGGGCCTCGCGCTCGGAGGCCTGTTCCTTGAAACGGGTGGTGTCCAGGCTGTCGCGGGCGACGCGGGCGCGGCCGGCGGCCTTGGTGTTTTCCTCTTCGACCATCTGGTGGAGACGGTCCAGCGTATCGCCGGAGCCTCCGATCTGGGTGAGCATGCCGCTGGCCATTTCGTTCATTTCGGCGAGGGCCTTGTTCATCTTCATGCCATCCAGGTCCTTGCGGAGCGCCTCGATCTTGGCGCGGGCATTCCGCATGGCGGTGTCGCGGGAAAGGACGAGCTCCTTGTAGGTTTTCTCCGCGTCATTGAGTTGGGCGCGATTGTCGGCGAGGTCCTTGCGGATGCGCTGGAGTTCGAGGGCGATCTCACCGGCGAGGCGCTGGTTGCCGGCGCGGATGTTGGCGGCGGCCTTGGCCTTGAGGTCTCGTTCTTCGGCCTCTTGGCGCTTCACTTGGGAAATGAGTTTTTCACAAAGCCCGGCGTGGGCGGAGAGGCCCTGGTTGAACTGGGCGATCTGCTTGCGGAGGTTTTCCTTTTCGAGCTCGAGCAGGGCTTCCGGGTTGCGTTTTTCAAGGTCTGAAACGAAGAGTCCGAGGAATCCCCGGAAGATATTGGACAGGCGGCGGAACATGGTGGCAGGGATTGTGGGTTGTGGATTTATGACAGAATCATTTTCAGGCTTCGGATTCCAGCCTCTTCATCACTCATGACTCCGGCAGGCTGGGATGCCGCTCCCGGGATTTCAAGCAATCACTTCCGGATTACAAACAATCCCCCCGTTTCCAGCAACTACCGGAAACGCCTGTTCCTTGATGCGGGCCGATCCGCGAAAAGTCCGGCGCGGCGAACCGCGCCGGACTCCCGACACTGCATTTCCCCCCGGAGTGCGCGTCAGAACTTCCAGACGAGATCGACCGTCACGCGCTCCCGCATCAGGCTGTCCTCGTCGTTGGTCAGCGGGATCTCATAGGCCGCGCCAATGTCGATAGAGTCAGTTAGACGCGAGCGGAAACCAAACGCGGCGGTGACGAGATCACGATTCCTGCCGGAATTCACGGCACCGAGGTTGAAGAGGTCGCCGCCCTCGAACTCGATGACCGCGGGCAGCGCGCCGCCGACCTGGTCCGGATAGTTGCCCGTTCCGTTGCCGGAATCGATCACATGGAACCAGTTCACCTCGACCAGCGGAATGAACCACGGGCGGACTTCATAACTGACGTGAGTGCTGATCCACGCCTCGGCGGACTGCTCGCCGGAAAACGGAATCTGCGCGCCGACACCGGCGGCGAACTGCCAGTTATCGACGAGTTTCAGCCCGGATAGAATGAGATTCACCGCGCCATCGCCTTCCCCCTGGAAGACGTCGCTATTGCCCGTGGGCAGCTCGAACGTGGCGGTTCCGCTCAGGGCGGTTTTGGAAACCGGATCAAGGATGAATGCGTATTTCAACCCGGCTCCCAGGTTGGCGAAACCGCTCTCGCTGCTCGCCGTGTTGTCCGGATTCACGTCCACATAGCCATCCTTGGTGGCGACGATCGACAGGCGGTCGTTCAGCGCGATTTCAAATTG
>CAYXZE010000357.1:0-3094 GCA_964469395.1 uncultured Luteolibacter sp. | reverse complement strand
AGAAATCCAAGCGCTATCAACGCGACGTGTATTGAAAGACAGAAGACTTTAAGACGCAAGACACAAGACGAAGAGAAGAACTGGAACAGCTTGTTCTTTCTGCCAACCATCAACTTTCAACTATTCACTCTCTCATGTCCGAGAAAAAACTTTCCGCCAACGAATACATCAAGACCCGCAGCAACTACCTGCGCGGGACCATCGCCGAGGGGCTGGCGGACCTCTCCACCGGCTCGATGGTCGAGGACGACCAGCAGCTCCTCAAGTTCCACGGCACCTATCAGCAGGACGACCGCGACATCCGCGCGAACCGCCGCAAGCACAAGCTGGAAAAGGCGTATTCCTTCATGATCCGCATCCGCGTGCCGGGCGGTGTCGCCACGCCGCACCAGTGGCTGGAGACCGACCGCATCGCGACGCAGTTTGCGAACGGCACCATCAAGCTGACCACCCGCCAGGCGTTCCAGTTCCACGGCATCATCAAGAGCAATCTCAAGCGCAGCATCGCCGAGATCAACCAGGCCGCCATGGACACCATCGCCGCCTGCGGTGACGTGAACCGGAACGTGATGTGCAATCCGAATCCATATCTCTCGGAAATCCACGCGCAGGCGCTCAAGGCCGCGCAGGACATTTCCGCCCATCTCACGCCGCAGACCCGCGCCTATCACGAGATCTGGCTGGATGGTGAGAAAATCGAATCGAGCGAAGAGGAAGTCGAGCCGATCTACGGCAAGACCTATCTGCCGCGTAAATTCAAGATCACCATCGCCGTGCCGCCGTCCAATGACGTCGATATCTACGCGAACTGCCTTTCCTTCATCGCCATCGTCGAAAACGGCGTGCTCGCCGGCTACAACGTCGCCGTCGGCGGCGGCATGGGCTCGACCCACGGCAACGAGGCGACCTACCCGCGCATCGCCGACGTGATCGGTTTCTGCACGCCGGAGCAAGTCGTGGACGTCGCGGAAAAGGTTGTGCTCGTGCAGCGTGATTTCGGCGACCGGACCGATCGCAAGCACTCGCGTTTCAAATACACCGTGGACGATCACGGCCCGGACTGGATCCTCGCCAAGCTCAACGAGTATCTCGGCTACGAACTCGGACCGGTTCGCGATTTCAAATTCGAGGACAACGGCGACCGCTACGGCTGGGTCGAGGACGCCAATGGCAACTCGCATCTCACGCTGTTCATTTCCGGCGGGCGCGTGCTCGACACGCCGTCCTATCCGTTGCGCACCGGCCTGCGCGAGATCGCGAAAATCCACGACGGCGACTTCCGCCTCACCGCGAACCAGAACCTCATCATCGCCAACGTTTCCCCGGCCAAGCGTCCGGAAATCGAAAAACTGTTGGAACAATACGGCATCAAGGACAGCCACCTGAAGAGCTCGCTGCGCCTCAACTCGCTGGCCTGCGTCGCCCTGCCGACCTGCGGCCTCGCACTGGCGGAAGCCGAGCGATTCCTGCCCCACCTCATCACCGATCTCGAAACCTCGCTTGAGGAAAACGGCCTGCGCCACGATGCCATCACCATCCGCATGACCGGTTGCCCGAACGGCTGCGCGCGGCCTTTCATCTCCGAAATCGGCTTCGTCGGCCGTGGACCGGACAGCTACAACGTCTATCTGGGCGGTGGCTTCGCCGGTCAGCGCCTGTCGAAACTCTATCGGGAAAACGTCGTGTCCAGGGACATCAAGCCGCTGCTCGCTCCGATCTTCGCGCGTTATGCCAAGGAGCGGAATGACGGCGAGCGCTTCGGCGATTTCTGTATCCGCCAGGGATATGTCGCCGAAACCATCCAGGGCCCGGATTTCCACAAGAATCTGAAGCCCGAGGCACACGCCTCCGTCTGATAAAATCTGTCTGATATTCCACCATGGAAGCCTTGAAATTTGAAATCCCCGCGGTGGGTTTCCCGGACATCGATCCGGTGGAACTCTCCGCCACCCTCGCGCCGTTGCGCGCCGGGGAGCGCCTCCGTTTGCTTTACGAGCAGCTTGGCGACCGCCTCGTCGCGTCCACCAGCTTCGGCCTGCAGGCGGCGGTCATGCTGCACCTCATCCACGAACACGCTCCGAAGATTCCCGTCGTCTTCATCGACACCGGTTTCCTGTTTCCGGAAACCTATCAGTATGCCGAGGAGCTGACCTCGAAGCTTGATCTCGATATCCGGATCTATCAGCCGACGGTTTCCGCCGCGCGCATGCAGGCGCTGTGGGGGAACCTGTGGGAAAACGGCAAGGAAGGCGCGGACCGTTACGGCCTGCTCACCAAGGTCGAGCCGATGAACCGCGCGCTCCGCGAAACCGGCGCCGACGTCTGGCTCAGCGGACTCCGCCGCTCGCAGTCCAGCACCCGCGTGGACCGCCCGTTCGTCGAGCAGCAGAAGAAAACCGCCAAGGCCTATCCGATTCTCGACTGGGCGGACGTGCAGGTGGATCTCTATTTCCACCAGAACGGCCTGCCGCGCCACCCGCTGGCCGAGAAGGGCTACGTCACCATGGGCGACTGGCACAGCACGCGCCCGGTCGTGAATGGCGATGTCGAGGCGACCCGCTTCAATGGCGAGAAGTTCGAATGCGGACTTCACCTTGATTCCGGAGCCCCGGATTTCCAGATATGAAAAGAGACAGAAGACTGGAAGACAGAAGAGAAGAAACCTCACATCATGTGCCCCCATCCAGTCTCTTTTCTTGCGTCTTGAAGTCTTGTGCCTCGCGTCTTTCTCTAACTTTCCATTCCTAACAAAAACAACCAACACCCAATATTATGCCAATCGCTGATAACATGGTTGCCACAGTCGGCAACACCCCGCTGATCCGCCTCAATCACCTCACCGCCGGGCTCGAAGCCGAGGTCTGCGTGAAGGCGGAATTCTTCAACCCGCTCTTCAGCGTCAAGGACCGCATCGGCAAGTCGATGATCGAAGCGGCCGAGCGCGACGGCACCCTCAAGCCGGGCGGTCTCATCATCGAGCCGACCTCCGGGAACACCGGCATCGCGCTGGCGTTCATCGCCCGCTCGAAAGGCTATCGCTGTATCCTCACCATACCGGAGAGCATGTCCATCGAGCGACGCGTTCTTCTCCGCC
>CAYXZE010000356.1:0-3105 GCA_964469395.1 uncultured Luteolibacter sp. | reverse complement strand
TGGAAAGCGGCGGCATGAGGACGACCGTATCCAGAATCGCCCGGGTGAGCAGGCCGTGGGCGCGGGCGGCGAGGCAGACGGCTTCGCCGAAACGCTCGCCGGACGGGAATTTCTCCCCGTCGGGGCGGCGGAGTTCGATGCCGGCGACGAAGCCGCACTGGCGGATTTCATGGACCAGCGGTTGGCGGGATTTCAACGCGGCGAGTCCGGCGGCGAGGCGGGTGATTTTTTCCGGCAGGTTTGCGAGAGTTTGTTCCCGTTCGAAAACATCGAGGCTGGCCAGGGCGGCGGCGCAGCCTAACGGGTTTGCCGTGTAACTATGACCATAGTAGAATGCCCGCTCCGCCGCGCCGAGGAACGCATCGTAGATTTCCCCGGTGGTGAGCGTGGCGGCGAGCGGAAGGTAGCCGCCGGTAAGGCCTTTCGCGAGGCAGAGGAAATCCGGGATGACGTCCTCGTGCTGGCAGGCGAACATTTTCCCGGTGCGGCCGAAGCCGGTCATGACTTCGTCGAGGATGAGGTGGACGCCGGATTCATCGCACCAATGCCGCAGCTCCGCGAGCATGCCGGCGGGCCAGGGGCGCATTTCATTGACGCCCTGGATGAGCGGCTCGATGACGACCCCGGCGATTTCCCGGGCCGAAAATGCGCGCAGCCCGTCCATGGAGCCGACGTGCCGGACCGGATAGCCCGTGCCCCGGAACCGCTCGAAAAACCTTCCGACGCCACCGAGCGAGGCCGCGCCGAGGGTGTCGCCGTGATAACCGTTAGAAAATGCGATGAAGCCCTTGCGCGCGGGTTCGCCCGTTTGCTGGCGGTATTGCACGGCCATTTTCAAGGCGCTTTCGACGGCGGTGGAGCCGTCATCGGAAAAGAACACGCGCTCCAGGGTTTGCGGCGGGAAAAATCCGCAGAGCCGTTCCGCAAGTTCCGCTGCGAGCGGGTGGGTGAAGCCGAGAAACGAGGTGTGCGCGACTTTTCCGAGTTGTTTCTGAATCGCAGCATTGATCGCCGGATGGGCGTGGCCATGGAGGTTCGTCCAGATCGATGAATTTCCGTCCAGATAGCGCCGCCCCTCGGAATCCCACAACCACGAGCCCTCGCCCCGGACCAGGACTAACGGTTCATGGCCGCGCGCGCACCACTCGGCCTGCCGGGTGAAGGGATGCCAGCAGTGGGTTTGATCACTTTCGATCCATCGACGGGTGTCCTCGCGCATGGCGGCAGAATGGGATGCTGCGGGCGTTCTTCAATCCGGAATCACGCGGTATGCGGTACTGCACGCGATCACGTGATGGTGGGAGTCCGAATTCGGAATATGGTCGGGGCTGTCGCCCTAATCCTGATGCAAGGCGGAGGGCGACAAATCTCCCCCCGGCGAGCGGCGGATGCTTCCAGGCATCCGCCGCTCGATGTTTTAAGACAGGAGGTCACCATTCCCAAAGCAGCTCCAAAGGCACGGCGAGAATCTTCGTGCCATCGAGCGGCAGGATCGTGGAGCCGTCATAAAAGACGATGCCGGATTGGAAATCACCACCCGCCTGGGCGGCCAGCCGGCGCAAGCCATTGCCGTCCGAGTGATGAAGGGTGGCGGAGGCTTTCACCTCCACGCCCCAGACCTTGGAGCCGCGGGTGAGCACCACATCCACCTCCACCTGATCCTTGTCCCGATAGTGCCAGAAGCGCAGATCGGGATCGGTCCAGCCGGCCTGGGCGATGAGTTGTTGGAGGACGAAGGACTCCAGCAAATGCCCGAACCTGTCGCGCCGGGGCAGCCAGTCCTCGGTGGAAATTCCCGAAAGCGAGGATGCCAGCCCGCTGTCCACGAGGTGGACTTTGGGCGATTTGATCAGGCGCTTGGCGGAGTTCCGATGCCACGGCGCGAGGCGGCGGATGAGAAACAGGCGCTCCAGCACGGCGATGTAACGCTCCACGGTTTGGCGATCGAGGTTGAGATCGTTGGCCAGCGACGAGGTGTTCAGCAGGCTGCCGGTTTGGTGGGAAAGCAGTTCCAGCAACTTGGCGACCTCGGCACTGTCCCTCACGCGGGCCACGTCGTGGACATCGCGATCGATCACGGCGCGGAGGTATTGGCGGTGCCATTGGCGGGCGCGCACGTAGCCGCGGCCTTGCGGTTCCGGATAGCCGCCGGAGACGATGCGCCCGGGCAGGCTGGAGGGTTCCATGAGATTTTCGCGAAGGCGGTTGTCCGTTAGATCGTTTCCCAGCCAGCGGGTGAGAAACATGCCGGGCATGCGGGATTTTTCCGCCTCGGCCAGCGGATGCAGGTTAATGCATTCCATCCGCCCGGCCAGCGAGTCGGGCAGGTGGGGAATTTGCAAAAGATTGGCGGAACCGGTGAGCAGAAAGCGTCCCGGCCTGCGGTTTTCATCCACGGCGCGCTTGATGGCGAGCAACAGTTCCGGCGCGCGCTGGACTTCATCGAGCGTGATTTTTCCGGGAAACTGGCTGATGAATCCCCCCGGGTCCTTGATGGCTGCGGCGAGTAGGTTCGGATCATCCAGCGTCAGGTATTGCCGCGCCGGATCGTAGGTGCGGGCCAGAGTGGATTTCCCGCATTGGCGGGGACCGAGCAGACAAACCACGGGCGTGTCCTTCATCGCTTCGTCCAAAGCGTGCCTAATTCCCCGGGGCAGTATGATTTCGAGACCGTCCATTTGCGGGATAAGGTAGCGTCCATTTGTGGTATTGGCAAGCGTCCATTTGTGGCATAGGGCAGCGTCCAATTGCGGGATATGGCAGCGTCCAATTGTGGCATAAGGCAGCGTCTATTTGTGGTATTGGATTGAATTTTTTCATTTCATATCATTTATAGTAAGCATGTTGTGAAATGTTCACGCATCCTTAAATTGGCGTTTTCCTGCTAGGCTTAGTTTCATGATTTACGCGCCTGAATTTTTTAGCCGAAAAGAGGCGAAAAAAGGGCGCTAAAATCTGCTCCGATCCGTGGATTCATATCCAGAGAGTCATTTCGGGCGGCAATTTCTCTCACCGATCGGGTGAGTCGTCGCTCCTTTCCAAGTTGACCTTTTTTGCGGCTGAAAATCTTCGCTCGATTTTCATGCGTTGGTCATGATGGAGCGC